>JALDXR010000498.1:0-3340 GCA_032154865.1 Nocardioidaceae bacterium | reverse complement strand
GTTCTGGGCCGACGAGGTCTGGCATCTGGACTGAGTGCAGCGCCCGGACCTTCGCGAATCAGCCGAAGGTGAACGCGTAGGCCTGGGCGCCGGGGTCGAGGAAGGTGATCTCGAAGGTTCGCTCGTCGACCCGTCCGGGCTGCCGGACGAGCTGGTACAGCCGCTGCTGGATCACCGTCCCCTCGCCTTGATCGTCGATGTCGTCGCCGTGCGCTGATCCCGGCGGTTCCCCGTCGACGAGTACCCGGAATCGCACCGATGCCCCCGGCGCGGACGGGCCCATCACCAGATGGAGGTCACGGGCGTGGAAGCGGTACGCGATCCGCCCGCCTGCTTCGCTCGACGTGGCGGCCTCCTCGGTGATGGTCCAGTCGCCCGACAGCGCCCACTGATTGCGACCGAGCTTCGCCGGGACCGCGTACGAGTGGCGCCGGCCCAGCGCCGCACCGCCCGGCGACGAGAAGTTCACGGTGCGGTCGAAGCCGGTGTAGTTCTCGGGGGAATTGAGGCTGGGCCAGTCGGCCTCCGCCTCGAGGCCTCGCGCATCCACCGACACCAGTGTGTGCTCGACGCCCACCGACCCGGCGACGCCCAGGAGTTGCTGGATCACCCGCTCCGAGCGCTCGTAGTCGCCCTCGCCGAACTGATGGTGGCGGATCAGCCCGTCGGCGTCGGCGAAGTAGAGGGCCGGCCAGTAGCGGTTCCGGAAGGCACTCCAGACCGCGTAGTCAGTGTCCAGCGCGACCGGGTATTCGATCCGCATGTCCCGCACCGCCCAGCGAACGTTGTCGACGGTGCTCTCGAAGCTGAACTCGGGGGTGTGGACGCCGACGACGACCAGGCCATGCTCGGCGTACTTCGCATGCCAAGCCCGCAGGTAGGGAAGCTGGCGAAGCCAATTGATGCAGGTATAGGTCCAGAAGTTGACCAGGACGACCTTGCCTCGCAGCTCAGCCTCGGTCAGCGGTGGCGCATTGAGCCACCCGGTCGCACCGTCGAACGACGGCCGATCAGTCTCGATGGGCAGCGGGATCGAGGTGGTGGACGGCCCGGCGGACGCTCGCCCTTGTTCTGTCATGACGATGCCTTCCCTTGGCTGCTCTCGGCTGGAACCGAGTGGCCGCGGGCCGAGCCGCCCGGGCAATGCCGAACGTCGGTGTCTACCGACCCTAGGCACGCGGCGATCGAGTAGTGAAGACCAGAGCTCGCTGCTCACGTACGCGATGGATGGAGCACCCGCGGGCGACGCCGGTAGTCACGAGCGAGGAACTCATTACAGACTGGCCTGTGATCGTCGCGCTCGTCTCGGCGTATCGGCTATAACAGGTCTATGCCCGCTCATCGTGTTGTTTTCTTTGTTCTCTCGGGTGTTATCACAGCTTTCCTACCGCCGACCGCGACGGCCGACGCCAATCTGTATCGCACTTCGGCCGAGATCCGGCGGCCGTCGGCCGTCATGCAGCCGGCCACGAGCCTCGCACCGGGTCTCACCTACCGCGAGTTCACCGGAAGCGGCCCGATCGTCGGGCGGGTTCTCGAGGCCGACCTGACCCAACCCACTCTGCATCCGACGTACCTCCATTCGACGAAGGTCACGGCCAAGGCCCGGCTGACCAACCTGGCCAACCGCGCCGGCGCGGTCGCCGGTGTCAATGGCGACTTCTTCGACATCGGTGCCACCGAGGCGCCGTTGGGTGTCGGTCTCGACGACGGCGTCCTCCGCAACGCCCCGCAGTCCGGATGGAACAGAGCGGCCACCTTCTCCCCCGGCAGTACGGGCAACCTGGGCCGCCTCACCAGGGTTTTCCTCGACGGCACCATCCGGCTCCCCGGCGGCACGAGCCTCGAGGCGACGAACCTGAACTCGCCGAGGATGGCGACCGATGGAATCGGGATCTACACGCCGGCGTGGGGCACCGAGGACCGGAGCCAGGTGGTCGACGGCGTCCCCATGCCACAGGCCCAGGCCTTGACAGCGGAGGCCGGCGAGAGCGTTCGGCTGCCACGGGCTCAAGCGCAGACCCAAGCGGCGACGTTCGAGGCCGAGATCACCAATGGCGTCGTGACCCGGGTGAGCTCGACGCCCGGCGGTGCGGTCGCGTCGGGCACGATCGCCGTCCTCGGCGCCGGCGCGGGAGCAGAGGCGCTGGCCGGCCTCCGAGTCGGTGATCGGGTCGACGTGAATTACCGCCCGGACAGCGCGGTGGACGCCACCGTCGCAATAACCGGCAACCTGGTCCTGCTGCGAGACGGCGTCGTCGTTGCGCCGGACAGCTTGAGTCAGCCGCGAACCGCGGTCGGTTTCTCGGCCGACGGAACGAGGATCTGGCTGGTCACCGTGGACGGTCGCTCGGATACGAGTGTCGGCATGACGTACGTCGAGCTGGCCAATCTGATGAAGTCGCTCGGCGCCGACGACGCACTGAACCTCGATGGCGGCGGTTCGACGACGATGGTCGCCCAGATGCCCGGCGACGATGCCGTATCCGTACGCAACACACCATCGGACGGTGCCCAACGACCGGTGCCGAACGGACTGGGCTTCGTCACAACTGCGCCACGGTCGGTCTGCCTCAGGGCCAACTACGACTTCCCGGCCTATCCCAAGCTGGCCAAGGGCGACACCGGCGATGTGGTCGTCACCGCCCAGTGCCTGTTGGAATCCGTCGGCTTCGATACCGGGGCTGGCGAGCCCACCGGCACCATGGACCCGGTCACCGTCGCGGCGGCCAGGGCGTTCCAGACCACGATCGGCCTACCGGTGCGCGGCACCGTGAACGCGGCCACCTGGACCGCGCTGCTGTCGGCCGGAGACACCCCACTGCTGCGGATCGGATCGACGGGCTGGGCTGTGGAGCGGCTGCAGCGAGCGCTCACCGCGGCACTGCATCGCACCATCGCGATCGACGGCGACTTCGGCCCGCAGACCGAACAGGCGGTCCGCGACTACCAGAACTCACGCCAGCTCGCCGTCAGCGGCATCGTCCGCGCCGGCACCTGGTCCGCGTTGCAGTCCGGCAGCTAGCCCATAGGCTCTCCGCTCGGACGGGGTCATGCGCGGAGTCGTACGGTCCGGAGTCCGTCAGAGGTAGCGGCTGGGTCGCTGCGGCGGATCGGCAGCCCGGATCGGCGTTGGGCCAGAGGTCAGAAAGTGGGCCTAGCGATATTCCCCGCCGGTGGTGCCCGGTCTGGATGGCGCGAGGTCGAAGCCTGAAACGGCGACGACAGCGACGGACGCGACGAAGCCGAGTGCGGACCAGATGCCGCCCCACACCTCGACGAGCCCGATGCCGAACAGGACGACACCGCAGAGTCCAAGAATTCCGGTCATCGAGACGAA
>JALDXR010000060.1:0-11370 GCA_032154865.1 Nocardioidaceae bacterium | reverse complement strand
ATTGCGAAACACGCCGGCGTGTTTCGCAATATGCCTACCGCCAGCGTGCCGTCGCGTCCGCGCGTGTCGCGCCCCGAAGTACGGGCAAACCCGACTTAGCCTGTGACGGTGGCCGGAGTCGGCCATGTGTTGTGGGTAGCGCGCGAGTCGGGTGGACCATGGCCAACAGCCTCATCGGCCGCGACATGGCCGTCGATCTGGGCACCGCGAACACCCTGGTTTACGTCCGGGGGCGGGGTGTCCTGCTCAACGAGCCGTCAGTCGTGGCGCTCAACTCCCAGACGCACGAGATCCTGGCCGTCGGCCACGAAGCCAAGCGGATGCTCGGTCGTACGCCGGACAGCATCACCGCGATCCGCCCGATGCGCGACGGTGTGATCGCCGACTTCGAGTCGACCGAACAGATGCTGCGCCTGTTCATCCAGCAGGTGCACCGGCGGCGCTACTTCGCCAAGCCGCGGCTGGTCGTCTGCGTGCCGAGCGGGATCACCTCGGTCGAGCAGCGGGCCGTCAAGGAGGCCGGTTACGAGGCCGGTGCCCGCCGCGTCTACATCGTCGAGGAGCCGATGGCGGCCGCGATCGGCGCCGGACTGCCGGTCCACGAGGCCACCGGCAACATGGTCGTCGACGTCGGCGGCGGTACGACCGAGGTCGCGGTCATCTCGCTGGGTGGCATCGTGACCAGCCTGTCGATCCGGACCGCCGGTGACGACTTCGACAACGCCATCGTGAGCTGGTTCAAGAAGGAGCACTCGCTCCTCTTGGGCGAGCGGACCGCCGAGCAGATCAAGGTCGAGCTCGGATCGGCGTTCCCTCGGGCCAACGAGCCGGAGGCGGACATCCGCGGACGCGACATGGTCTCGGGCATGCCGCGTACGGTCGTCGTGACGAGCGCCGAGATCCGCCGGGCGCTCGAGGAGCCGCTCAACGCGGTCGTCGACGCCGTCCGTACGACGCTCGACAAAACCCCTCCCGAGCTCGCCGGCGACATCATGGATCGCGGTCTCGTACTCACCGGCGGCGGCGGTCTGCTGCGTGGCCTCGACGAGCGACTGCGCCACGAGACCGGGATGCCGGTCCATGTCGCGGACGACCCGCTGCACTCGGTCGCGATGGGCGCCGGCAAGTGCGTCGAGGAGTTCGAGGCGCTGCAGCAGGTCCTGGTCTCCGAGCCCCGGCGGTGAGGTCGGCCATGGACCTCTCTCCTCGTGACGACCGGCGCCCCCACGTCGTCGCCGTCGTACTCGCCCTGGCAGCGATCACGATCATCACGGTCGACGCGACCGCCGGCGACGACTCGCCCGTCGACCCGCTGCGGTCGGCCAGCGGCGAGGTGTTCGGCCCGGTCGAGGACGGTCTCGACGAGGCGACCCGGCCGATCGAGTCGGGCGCCGCCGACCACGTCACCACGGTCGACGGTCTCCGCGACGACAACGCCCGCCTCCAGGCGGAGAACGACCGGCTCCGGGCCGAGCTCGAGACGGCCGGCATCGAGCGGGCCAGGATCGACGCGGTGGCCGAGATGATCCGCTACGGCGATCAGCGCGGGATCGACCTGGTGTCAGCCCAGGTGATCGCGATGGGCCCGGCGCAGTCGTTCTCGCGGGCGGTCACGATCGACGCGGGTACGTCGGACGGTGTGGAGCCGGACATGACGGTCCTCAACGACGAGGGACTCGTCGGCCGCGTGCTCCGGGCCGACCTGCACACCGCCACGGTGCTGCTGATCGTCGACGCGTCGTCGGTCGTCGGCGGCCGCCTCGGGACGGATCTCGAGCTCGGCATGCTCCGCGGCGACGGCGAGCTCGCCGACGCGGCCCGATTGACGCTCACCACGATGGACCCGAACGTACGGCCGATGGCCGGCGACATCGTCGTCACCTGGGGCTCGCGAGGCGGAGCTCCCTACGTCGCGGGCGTCCCGATCGGCCGGATCGAGTCGGTCGAGACGAGCCCGCGGGACCAATCGTCGTCGGCGCAGGTCGTGCCGTACGTCGACTTCTCCGCACTCGACCAGGTCGGCGTCGTCGTGGGTGCTTCGCGGGCCGGTGACCGCACGGAGCGAGCCGCCCCGTCGGAGGACCGCTGACATGACGGCGCTTCGCGTGCTCGCCTACACCGGGCTGGTCGTGCTTGCGATCGGGCTCCAGGTCGGACCGTTCTCGGAGCTGACGATTCGTGGTGTGGTCCCTGACCTGCTGTTGCTGGTCGTGGTGGCAGTCGGCCTCGTCCACGGACCCGAGCGGGCGGCGCTGGTCGGATTCCTCGGCGGTCTCGCTCTCGATCTCGCGCCGCCGGCAGATCATGTCGCCGGTCGATGGGCCTTGTCGCTGGTCGTCGTGGGTTTCCTCGTCGGTCTGGTGCGCGAGGACGCTCGGCAGGGACTGATCAAGATCGTGGCGGTCGTGGCGGCCGCGTCGTTCATCGGCACCTCGATCTTCGCGCTGACCGGACTGCTCCTCGACGAGCCGGGAGTCACGGTCGGCCGCGTACTCGAGATCATCCCGGTCGCCGTGCTCTACGACACGGCGCTGGCGCTGCTGACCGTACCGCTGCTGATGGCCCTGGGCCGCCGGCTCGAGCCGGACCGCGACGAGTGGGTGCGCGCAGCATGACGCAGCGCCGAATCCGGCCGCGGCTCGTCGTGGTGCAAGTGCTCATCCTGGCGCTGTTCGGCACCCTTCTCGTCCGGCTCTACTACATCCAGATGGCCAGCGGCGACACCTACCGCGAGCAGGCAGCCGACAACGCGGTCGAGGACGTCATCGTGCAGCCGGAGCGTGGCCTGATCGTCGACGCGATGGGCCGGCCGTTGGTGGCCAACCGGTCGTCCTGGGTGGTCTCGGTCGACCGAACCAAGCTCGGTGAGCTGACCGAGCCGGAGCGATCCCGGGTGCTGCATCGGCTCGCCAACGCGTTGGACATGAAGTACGCCGACATCTTCGGCCGCAGCCGGCTGTGCGGCGAGCCCGGTGCGCCGAAGCCGCCGCGGTGCTGGAACGGCTCGCCCTACCAGCCGATCCCGGTCGCCGAGGACGTTCCACAGGACACCGCGATCGCGATCCAGGAGCGCAGTGAGGACTATCCGAGCGTCATCGCGTCCGAACAGTCCGTGCGGATCTATCCGCAGCCGTTCGGAGTCAACGCGGCCCACCTGCTCGGCTACCTGACGCCGATCACCGCCGACGAGTACGACCGGGCGCTGGCTGTCCAAGACCAGTCCCTGAACGCCGGATCGCTGGTCGGCCGGGCCGGCCTCGAACGGTCCTACGACCGCTACCTGCGTGGCAGGCCGGGAGCCCGAGGCGTCGAGGTCGACTCGCTCGGGCGCACGATCGGGTCCGGACCGGTCCAGGCTCCGCGGCCGGGCGACACGCTCGTGACGACCATCGACGCCAGGGTGCAGGCGGTCGCCGAACGTGAGCTGGCAGGTGCCATCCACGTTGCCCGCAACACCCTCGACACGGTCACCGGACGCAACTACGAGGCCACCTCGGGCGCGGTCGTCGTCCTCGATCCCAAGAACGGCCAGGTCGTCGCCCAGGCGAGCTACCCGACCTACGACCCGAGCGTGTGGGTCGGCGGGATCAGCGATGCGCAGTTGTCCCGGCTCTACGACAAGCGCGCCGGCGAGCCGCTGCTGTCGCGACCGACCCAGGCTCAGCTGGCGCCCGGGTCGACCTGGAAGCCGATCATGGCGGCCGGCGCGCTCGAGCACGGCTACGATCGGTCGGACCTGCTGGACTGCTCGAGCAGCCTGCTCGTGGGCGATCGGGTGTTCCAGAACTACGAGTCGGCGTCCTACGGCCCGATCACGTTCGAGCAAGCGCTCCAGCTGTCCTGCGACACGTTCTTCTACCGCATCGGCTACGCAAACTGGCTCCGCCACGGCGGCGACTCCGGTGACGTCAACGCGCGCGATCCGTATGTACGCAACGCCAAGAGCTTCGGCTTCGGCCGCCCCACCGGGATCGACCTACCGGGCGAGGCGAGTGGCCGGATCGCCGATCGGCGGTGGAAGCGCGCGTACTGGAAGGACAACAAGGACTACTACTGCAAGCTCGGCAAGGAGCGGGGGTACGACTACGAGCACGTCTTCGCTCGAGAGTTCTGCGTCGACGGCTGGCGCTACCGGGCCGGCGACGCGGTGAACTTCTCGATCGGGCAGGGCGACACGATCGTCACGCCGATGCAACTGGCGGTGGCCTACGGCGCGCTCTCCAACGGTGGCACGCTGTGGCAGCCGACGCTCGGCAAGGCGGTCGTCTCGCCGAAGGGCGAGCTGATCCGGCGGATCCAGCCGCAGCGCGCCGGCCGGGTCCCGGTGTCGAAGGCCAATTTGCACTACATCGACCACGCCCTCGTCGGCACGCCCAAGGTCGGAACGATGGCCTGGAAGATGATCGGCTTCCCGCTCGACAAGGTCCACATCCGGGCCAAGACCGGCACGGCCGAGGTCTACGGCAAGCAGACGACCTCCTGGCTCGCGACCTACGACCGCAACTTCGTCGTCGTGATGATGATCGAGCAGGGCGGCACCGGATCCGGTACGTCCGGTGACGCGGTCCGCCACATCTGGGAGGCGCTGTACGGCGTCAAGGGGATGTCGGTCGATCCGGGCCGGGCCTTGATTCCGGGTGTCGAGCCGCCCATCGACCTGCCGCGGTTCGAGTCCGACGGGCACATCCGGCCACCGGAGTCGACGAGGGGCCCGGGCCGATGACCGCTGTCCTACCGAGCCGTACGATCCGGGTGACCCCGGCCCGTACGCCGCCGTTGTGGCGACGGCTCGACTGGCTGCTGATCGGCGGGGTCGCGGGGCTGTGCGCGATCGGCTGCCTGCTGGTGTGGTCGGCGACGATCAACCAGACCGAGCTCACCGGGGGCGACGACACCGCCTACCTGGCCAAGCAGGCGACCAATGTCGTCGTGGGCGCGGCGCTGGCGACGCTGGTCGCGTCGACCGACCATCGGTGGCTGCGGATCTGGGCGCCGGCGATCTACGTGACGTCGATCGCCGGCCTGCTGCTGATCTTCGCGCCCGGGGTCAGCACGACCATCAACGGCTCCCGGTCGTGGCTGACCATCGGCGGGCTGACCCTGCAGCCGGCCGAGTTCGCCAAGCTGGGCATCGTCATCGGGATGGCGCTGGTCCTGGCCGAGCGGGCCGAGGGGCGGATGCGTACCCGCTCGACCGGCTCCGACCTGATCCCGGCCCTGCTGATCGCGGCGTTGCCGGCCGTCCTGATCCTCGCCCAGCCCGACCTGGGCACCCTGATCGTCCTGGTCGCGATCACGTTCGGGATCATCGCGCTCGCCGGCGCCGGAAACCGCTGGCTGATCGGGTTGATCGCGGTCGGCGCCGCCGCGGTCGCCGGTGCGATCGCGGTGGGACTGCTCGCCGACTACCAGCTCGACCGGTTCCGGGCCTTCACCGACCCGTCGCTCGATCCCAAGGGCGCCGGCTACAACACGATCCAGTCGCGGGTGGCGATCGGCAACGGCGGCCTGTTCGGCCAGGGGCTGTTCGACGGGTCGCAGACCCAGGCCGGCTTCGTCCCCGAGCAGCACACCGACTTCGTCTACACGGTGGCGGGCGAGGAGCTGGGCCTGATCGGCGCTGGTCTGATCATCGTCTTGTTCACGATCGTCGTCTGGCGAGCCCTGCGGATCGCGCGCCATGCGAGCGACCTGTTCGGCCGGCTCGTCGCCGTGGGAGTCGCGTGCTGGTTCGGCTTCCAGGCCTTCCAGAACATCGGCATGTGCCTCGGCATCATGCCGGTCACCGGCGTACCGCTGCCCTTCGTGTCGTACGGCGGCACGTCGATGTTCGCGTCGCTGATGGCGGTCGGCCTGCTGATCAACGTGCACCTGCGTACCGACCACCGCCACGGCCTCGGCGTCATCGTCCGCTCCCGGCTGGCCCGATCGCGCCGCTGACCGCAGCACTGGCGGTAGCGAAATTGCGAAACACGCCGGCGTGTTTCGCAATTCGGCTACCCCCAGCGGGCGGAGTAGGGCCGTTCGACCGTGCCGTCGGGGCGCTCGATCGAGCAGCATGACGCCGTACGTAGGAGGCTGAGATGGATCCCAACCACGATGTGGTCGCCCGCTTCTCGGCGGCATTCGGGTCCGGCGACGTCGACGCGATCATGGCGCTGATGACCGACGACTGCGTGTTCGAGTCGACCGGCCCGGCGCCGGACGGCCAACTCGTCGAGGGCCAGGCCGCGGTCCGCCGGGTGTGGGAGGAGCTCTTCGGCGGCACGGCGGACGCCCGGTTCGAAGAGGAGGAGTCGTTCGTCTCAGGCGACCGGGCGGCGCTGCGATGGCGCTACACCTGGACCAACGGCGACGGGTCGCCGGGCCACGTACGCGGCGTCGACCTCCTGCGGCTGCGCGACGGCAAGGTGGCCGAGAAGCGGTCGTACGTCAAGGGCTGAGCCGGCTTCCACGGGAGGTGGCGGCGACTCAGTGGGGGTCCGTTAGGCTGGTGGGTCCACCTCAGCCCCGATCCGAGCGAGTGACGTCCATGCCTATCGAGTCCCTGTTCGAGCGACTCGAGCCGCTGCTGCCGACCGTTCAGAAGCCCATCCAGTACGTCGGGGGCGAGCTCAACTCGACGCCGAAGGACTGGGATCAGGCGTCGGTGCGATGGGCGCTGATGTACCCCGACGCGTACGAGGTCGGACTGCCCAACCAGGGCGTGCAGATCCTGTACGAGATCCTCAACGAGCGCGACTGGATCCTCGCCGAGCGGACGTACTCCGTGCTCTCCGACATGGAGCAGGTGATGCGGGACCACGACATCCCGCAGTTCACGGTCGACGCGCATCGGCCGGTCGCGGCGTTCGACGTGCTCGGTCTGTCGTTCGCGACCGAGCTCGGCTACACCAACCTGCTCACGGCGCTCGACCTCGCCGGCATCCCGCTGCACGCCGCCGACCGCGACGACAGCCACCCGCTCGTGCTCGCGGGCGGCCATGCCGCGTTCAACCCGGAGCCGATCGCCGACTTCCTCGACGCGGCCGTGCTCGGCGACGGCGAGGAGGTCGTGCTCGCGATCAGCGAGGTGATCCGGGAGTGGAAGGACGAGGGCTCGCCCGGCGGCCGCGACGAGGTGCTGATGCGGCTGGCCGTGTCGGGCAACGTCTATGTCCCGAAGTTCTACGACGTGTCCTATCTGTCCGACGGCCGGATCCAGCGGGTCGTGCCCAACCGGCCGGGCGTGCCGTGGCGGGTCTCGAAGCACACCCTGATGGACCTCGACTCCTGGCCGTACCCGAAAAAGCCGCTGGTGCCGCTCGCCGAGACGGTCCACGAGCGCTACTCCGTCGAGATCTTCCGGGGCTGCACTCGGGGTTGCCGGTTCTGTCAGGCCGGCATGATCACCCGGCCCGTACGCGAGCGCAGCATCACCACGATCGGCGACATGGTCCAGGGCGGCATCGAGCGAAGCGGGTTCGAGGAGGTCGGCCTGCTCAGCCTGTCCAGCGCCGACCACTCCGAGATCGGCGACGTCGCGAAGGGCCTGGCGGACCGCTACGACGGCAGCAACATCTCGCTGTCGCTGCCGTCCACCCGGGTGGACGCGTTCAACATCACGCTGGCCAACGAGCTGTCCCGCAACGGCCGCCGGTCCGGACTGACCTTTGCGCCCGAGGGCGGCAGCGAGCGGCTGCGCAAGGTGATCAACAAGATGGTCACCGAGGAGGACCTGATCCGTACGGTCGCCGCGGCGTACTCCAACGGCTGGCGGCAGGTGAAGCTTTACTTCATGTGCGGCCTCCCGACCGAGACCGACGAGGACGTACTCCAGATCGCCGAGCTCGCCAAGAAGGTCATCGCCACCGGACGCGAGGTTTCGGGACGCCGAGACATCCGGTGCACGGTGTCGATCGGCGGCTTCATCCCCAAGCCGCACACGCCGTTCCAGTGGGCATCGCAGCTCGACCACCAGACGACCGACGACCGGCTCGCGAAGCTTCGCGACGCTGTGCGATCGGACAAGCGCTACGGCCGGGCGATCGGCTTCCGCTACCACGACGGTCAGCCCGGCATCGTCGAGGGCCTGCTGAGCCGCGGCGACCGGCGGGTGGGCCGGGTCATCGAGGCGGTGTGGCGCGACGGCGGCCGGTTCGACGGGTGGAGCGAGCACTTCTCCTACGACCGCTGGGCCAAGTGCGCCGACCAGGTCCTCGCCGACACGCCGGTCGATCTCGACTGGTACACCGTGCGTGAGCGCGACTACGCCGAGGTGCTCCCGTGGGACCACCTCGACTCGGGACTCGACCGCGACTGGCTGTGGGAAGACTGGCAGGACGCGATCGACCCGGACGGCGCCGTCGAGGTCGAAGACTGCCGTTGGACCCCGTGCTTCGACTGCGGCGTGTGCCCCCAGATGGACACCGAGATCCAGATCGGACCGACGGGCCAGAAGCTGCTGCCCATCGCCTCGGTCTCGTGAGCGCCGAGGCCGGACCGGCGAATCGACATCACGGGGGTCTGGACCCCAGCGATGTCGATTCTCGCGTCCAGGTACGCCGGGCCGTCGATGGTGATGTGGGGTCCCTGATCGAGTTGCGGGCGGCGTGGAAGGGCGGGCCGGTCGACCCGGCGTACGTGACCGCCTTCGAGCAGTGGTGGGAGCGCGAGCGTGTCCAGCGGGTCACTTGGCTCGCTGAGTCCGGCGATCGGCCCGTGGGCATGCTCAACATGCTGGTCTTCACCCGGATGCCGACGCCGGACCGGCTGCGATCGCAGTGGGGATACGTCGCGAACGTCTTCGTCGTCGAGGCGCTGCGCAACGCCGGCATCGGCCGCCGTCTGGTGGACGCCGCGACGGCCTACGCGGAGGAGCACGACTTCGTCCGGCTCGTCCTGAGTCCGTCGCCGCGGTCGGTGCCGTTCTACCAGCGCGCCGGCTTCGACTTCGGCCGCACGCTCATGACGCGGCAGGACGCCTGAGCTCGCCTCAGTACAGCCACGGGACGAACGGCCGATGCGGCGGCGGCCGCCTGAGCCGTACCGTGCCCGCATGACGCAGCCGACCCCGCACTACATCCATGGGCACACCGACGCCGTGCTGCGGGTGCATGGCTGGCGCACCGTCGCCAACTCGGCCGCCTATCTGCGTCCACATCTGCGGCCGGGCCGGACGCTGCTCGACGTGGGATGCGGGCCGGGAAGCCTCACGGTCGACCTGGCCCGCGAGGTCACACCGGGCCGGGTCGTCGGTCTCGACTCCTCGGAGGACGTCGTCGCCGAGGCGCGGGCCGCCGCCGACGCGGCCAACGTCGAGATCGAGCTGCGCACCGGCGACGTCTACGCCCTTGATCTGCCGGACGACGCCTTCGACATCGTCCATGCGCATCAGCTCCTCCAGCACCTCACCGACCCGGTCGCCGCGCTGGTCGAGATGCGTCGGGTCTGCCGCCCCGGTGGCGTCGTCGCGGTCCGCGACGTCGACTTCGCCACGGCCGCCGCACATCCCGACGTGGTCACCGACTGGCTCGAGGTGTACGTCGCGACCGCGCGGGCCCTCGGCGGCGAGCCGTACGCCGGTCGCTACCTGCTCGGCTGGGCCCATGCGGCCGGGTTCCACGACGTCACGTGTACGGCGAGCGCCTGGTGCTTCGCGACGACCGAGGATCAAGCCTGGTGGGGCGGTTCGTGGGCCGAGCGGGTCGAGTCGTCGACCTACGCGCTCGAAGCCGTGCGGCGAGGCCTCTCGACGCCGGAGCGCAACGCGGCGATCGGCCGGGCCTGGCGCGAGTGGTCGGCCGACCCGGACGGCTCATTCACGATCACGCATACCGAGATCGTCGCCCGCGCCTAGATCGTGCCGCGATTCGCGGAGGTAGCCTCAGGCATCGTGTCCGACTCGCCGAAGTACGCCAACGCCGAGGCGCCGCATCCGCAGTTGCCGGTGGCCGCCCGGATCCGGCTGCGCTACGCGAAGCGGGGCCGGATGCGTTTCACCTCGCATCGCGACTTCGGCCGGGCGCTGGAGCGGGCGGTCCGCCGTGCCGCCATCCCGGTGGCCTACTCGAGCGGCTTCAACCCGCACCCGCGCATCTCGTACCTGGGCGCGTCGCCGACCGGAGCCGCCAGCGAGGCCGAGTACGCGGAGATCTCGCTGACCGAGGCACTGCCGCCCGAGGACGTCCGTACGGCTCTCGACGCAGCTCTGCCCGACGGGATCGACGTCATCGACGCCGTCGTCGCCGGTGCTACGCCGCTCGCCGACCGGATCGAGGCGAGCGTCTGGGAGGTCACGTTGTCCGACATATCGGTCGCCTCGGCCACAGCCGCGGTCGATGCCTTCCTGGCCCAGGACAGTGTCGAAGTGTCCCGGATGACGAAGAAGGGGCTGCGGACCTTCGACTGTCGCGCGGCCGTGGTCCGGATCGACGTGCGACCCGCCGCCGATGCGGCTTTGGGCGAACGGTGTGCGATACTGAAAGTGGTGCTACGGCACGGTACGCCGTCCGTACGCCCCGACGATGTTCTCGCTGGACTGGGCGATATCGCGGGGTTGCGCCCGCAGGTTCCGCCGTTGTTGAACCGCGTGGCGCAGGGCCCCCTTGACGCGCAGACTGGCACGGTGGGCGACCCGCTCGCCCCGGACCGCGACACGGAGACCGTCCCCAGGGACGATCACGTTGACCGCGGCGGGGAATCGGCCGTCGACTGACGTACGCGGAGAGCGCCGTCGGATCCGAACAGGCTTGCGCCTTGCGGTGACTCCGGTCGCCGCGAGCGAACGAGAGGCCCTTGTGTGGCGGTGACGCCCGGGGGCGAAGGAGAGAGATGCTCGACGAGAGCACCACGACCGACGATCAACCCATCGAAAGAACCGCAGAGTCGGAGCCGGCCGACCGGCCGCGCACGAGTCGGCGGCGCCGGGCGGCGTCCCGACCGGCCGGGCCGCCTGAGACCTTGCCGGGCACCGACCCGCAGGAATCCGCCGTGATCCACGCCACCGAGCCGGCGACGACCGACGCCGGTGCTGCCACGGAGCAGCCGGGGGACGGTGACTCGGCGACCGCCAAGAAGTCGGCGGCGAAGAAGTCCACGGCCAAGAAGGCGGCGGCCAAGAAGTCCACGGCCAAGAAGACGGCCGGGGCCACGACTGTGGCGGCCGAGCCGTCCGACGCCTCGACTGCATCCCCGGCGGCCGAGGCCGGTGATGGCGAGTCCTCCGACTCGGGTACCGGGCTGTTCGCGCCGGTCTTCCAGCAGCCCGAGCCGTCGACCGCTCGGTCCAAGAAGCGCGTCGACCGAGACCGCGCTGACATGCGCGACATGGACGCCGCCCTCGCCTACAACCGCGAGATCACCGACTACATTCGCGACAACAGCCGCTCC
>JALDXR010000497.1:0-3341 GCA_032154865.1 Nocardioidaceae bacterium | reverse complement strand
GGTTCATGCTCGATCCTGCGAACGCTCAGTTCTCGATGAACACGAGTTGTTCGGGTGGCAGCTTCAAACGCAGGTTCTGGTCATACCGCTCGACAATCGCGTCGAGGTGAGTGAATTGCCCGTCCGGCACGGTGAACAAACGGTCGGCCTTGACCTCGAGGAAAAGCATGAACCCGCCGAGATCGACGCCGCCGGTGTTGTCCAGCGCCAGATACTCGGCGAGTCGACGGAACAGCTTGGGCAGGATAGTCAGCTCGTTAGTGAGTTGATCTCGTGACTCGAGGGTGAAGCCATCGAGGGTGCTGTCCTCGGCCCACACGCCATTGCCGGCCCTGCGCACCGTGCGTGTCGTTTCTGCCATCTCCTCACGGAGATCGAAGAAGAGCTTCGAGTAGAACGTTGGATAGACGCAACCCTGGTCGAGCAGCTGGGAGTTGACAGAGTTTCTCAGTCCCTCCGTGTCCAGAAAGATGTCACTGCCATCGGCACCATCGGGCGCCCGAATGTCAGAGAACGCCACGGCGACGGCCCGCCCGTACTGGTCGGCGAATCGGGTCAGGATGGCACCCGGCTGCGCCTCTGGGTCGGAGGCCGTGACAACCCCCATCGCCACGCGCCACCTCATCGAACCCGAGAAGCCTCAAGAGCTGGTTGCCGGCGCCGTTACCGTACTTCGCATTCTGCCGCCAGGGCCGTGGACTGGACGGCGGCGTGTAGTGGGTTTCCAGGGCATCGATCGAGTCGAGGCGGAGCTGGACACCGCCCTGAGCATTGGCCCGTACCCGGATTCCGGCTCTATTCCAAACGCCGATATCTGTCGGATAGAAGCGAATGGAATCACCATCGGGTGACGCCCCGACAATACGAAAGTCTCCGCGAATGAGTGTTAGCGGCACGGGAAACTCCATTCCGCGAGATGAAGGACTTCTGTTCCGCCGGTCATAGTCAGCCTTAACTCCGACCTTGTGTTGTGCACACTACGTTCAGTAATGAGATCTGCCACGGGTCGAAGGCCCCAAGACTCCGACATCCTGAGCCGGCGGCTGCACGACATAGCCAGCGGATACGGCTCGATCGGAGGAGAATGGCTCTCCTGGGAGAAAGGACCAAGATGACGACGCAGACCACCAGCGCGGCGTATGGGGTTCACTCCGAAGTCGGCCGGCTGCACAAGGTACTCGTCTGCGCGCCCGGACTCGCCCATCGGCGCCTGACGCCCACCAATGCGGACGACCTGCTCTTCGACGACGTGATGTGGGTGCAGAACGCGCAGCGTGATCATGCCGACTTCGTCGACAAGCTGACGTCGCGAGGCGTCGAGGTGGTCGAGTTGCACGACCTGCTGGCCCAGACGATGGCGATCCCGGACGCTCGGTCCTGGCTGCTCGACCGCAAGATCGTCGCCAACGAGGTCGGGCTCGGCATGGTCGACGACACCCGGGCCTTCCTGGAGTCGCTCGATCCGCCCAAGCTCGCGGAGTACCTCATCGGCGGCCTGGCGACATCGGACCTGCCGGCGGATTTCCGATCCGGCTACGTCTCACTGGCCCGTGAGTCGACCGGCACGAGGGAGTACCTCATGCCGCCACTGCCGAACACCCTCTACACGCGTGACACCACCTGCTGGCTGTACGGCGGCGTGACACTGAACCCGTTGTACTGGCCGGCCCGGCACGACGAGACGCTGCTGATGAAGGCGATCTACAGCTACCACCCCGACTTCGTCGGAGCAACCGTGTGGTGGGGCGATCCCGAGCGGGACTGGGGACGCGCGACCTTCGAGGGCGGCGACATCATGCCGGTCGGCAACGGCGTCGTGCTGATGGGCATGAGCGAACGTACCTCGCGTCAGGCGATCACCCAGGTCGCGGCGGCGCTCTTCGCAGAGGGCGCGGCCGAGCGAGTCGTCGTCGCCGGAATGCCGAGGCTTCGGTCGGCGATGCATCTCGACACCGTCTTCACGTTCGCCGACCGCGACGTCGTCACGCTCTATCCCACGATCATGGACAGCGTCCACACGTTCTCCCTCCGGCCGAGCGACACCTCCCCCGGCGTCGGGGTCACCGACGAAGGCGACCGTTCCTTCGTTGATGTGGTCGCGGAGTCGCTCGGACTGTCGGAGCTGCGGGTGATCGCCACCGGCGGCGACGTCTACGAATCGGAGCGACAGCAGTGGGACAGCGGCAACAACGCGGTCGCACTGGAGCCGGGCGTCGTCTTCACCTACGACCGCAACACGCTGACCAACGCCTTGCTGCGCAACGCCGGGATCGAGGTCATCACCATCGTCGGAGCGGAGCTCGGCAGGGGTCGCGGCGGTGGCCACTGCATGACCTGTCCGCTCATCCGCGAGGCCGTGGAGTTCTGATCCGCCGTCGCCGTGATCTGAACCAATCCGGTCCGCACCGCGTGTCGTACTAGTACGGACATCCACGCTGAAGGTGGCGAAACGATATGCCGGACACGAGTCCGCAGAGCAACACCAAGTACTGGATCCTCGGCGCCGTCATCCTGGTCGCGGCCATTGTCGTTCTGGTGGCCCTGGTCGGCGGCGGTGGTGGCGGCGGTACCGCCGGCTACTAGGCACCTGGACACCTGAGCGACGGGGTTACATGCCAACCCGCAACGGGTCTACTATCCGACTCATACACATCGCATAGTTGACGCCACCCAGGAGGGATCGGCATGGCAGCTCCGGAGAAGGTCAAGGGCAGGGTCATCGACGCGCACAGCCACATCGGTGAGATGGAGGCCTGGGCGTTCTACAACCTCAAGGAGCCCGTCAAGCCGACCGTGTACGAGTTCGCCGACGCGGCTGCGTACCTCCGACGCCTCGACGACGCCGGGGTCGAACGGGGTCTGATCCTGCCCAACTACGGGATCCCGGTCCAAAGCCAGCCGTTCTCGCTGAACGACCTGGTGCTCGAGTCGATCAAGAGCAGCGACCGGCTGACCGGCGGCCTCTGGGTGTCGTTCCTCCCGCAGAACAAGGAGATGACGCTCAAGGCGCTGGAGAACGCCGGTGAGTCCGGCATCGTCGCCTTGAAGACGACCTTCCTGCTCGGTGGCAATCCCGACCCCGGCACCTGGGACGACGACACCCGCGAGGTCGCGGAAGCCTGCTTCGACGCCGCGGCGCAGCACGATCTGACGTTCCACTTCCACACCAGCGCCGGCGGCACCTCGGACATCAACAACTTCATCCCGCTGGTCGAGCAGTACGGCAAGCGGATCAAGATCTACCTGGTCCACTTCGGCGGCGGCGTCAGTGGGCACATCAAGCTCGTGCCGCAGTTCCTCGACTGGGTGGAGGAGGGCTACCGGGTCTACTGCGACACGAC
>JALDXR010000496.1:0-3348 GCA_032154865.1 Nocardioidaceae bacterium | reverse complement strand
GTACCGCCGACCAGCGTGTCGTTCCCGTTGCCGCCGTACACGTACGAGCGGTAGGAGGTGTGATCTTCCCCAGGAAAAATGGAGCCGAAGTTAACGGTGGGTCTGGTTGTGCGCCCGTTCATACTCGACCGGGGATAAGAACCCCAGAGAGGAGTGACGGCGGACGCGGTTGTAGAACACCTCCAGGTACTCGAACAGTTCGGCCCGCGCCTGGTCGCGGGTCGTGAACATCGGGGCCGATTCGATCTCGCACTTCATCCGTCCGAAGAACGACTCCATCGGGGCGTTGTCCCAGCACTGGCCGACGTCGCTCATGCTGCACACGATCCCCTCGCTCGCCAGCACCCGCTGGTAGTGCTCGCTGGCGTACTGGCTCCCGCGATCCGAGTGCGCCAGTAAACCCGCTTCGGGCCGACGACGTTGGATCGCCATCGAGAGCGCGTCGACGACCAACCGGCTCTCCATCGACTCGCCCATCGACCACCCCACGATCATCCGGCTGAACAGATCCTCGACGACCGCCAGGTACAGCCATCCCTCGCGCGTCGGCACGTATGTGATGTCGATGGGCTAATCGCAAATGACAAGTTCTGCCTGATCGCCACCGCTCAACTCCCACCGCGGCGGTCGAACATCGGCTGATCGACTCGTCTGCGATTTCGTTACACCTCCTGGGACCGTTCTGGCCCGGGAGGATCCCATGAAACGATCCTGGAAGGTGCTGCGCACCAACCACACCCACCCCGACAGCGCGCGGCGGTGGGATCGTGTCTACCGACTGCTGCTCGAGTGGTCCGCGCCCGCGAACCACTCCCAACCACCAACCCCGGAGGATGCGGATGCGAATCGCGATCTACGTTCGGGTCTCGACACAGCGACAGGCCCAAACCCAGACGATCGACCAGCAACTTGAGCGCCTCAAGCGCGTCGCCGCGGATCGGCAGTGGGCACTCCCCGACGACCACATCTTCCGCGACGACGGGTACTCCGGCGCATCACTGCGGCGGCCCGGCCTGGACCGGCTCCGCGACCTCGCCGCGCTGGCCAAGCTCGACCGCATCCTGATCACCGACCCGGATCGGCTGGCCCGCAACTACGTCCACCAGGTGCTGCTGATGGAGGAGTTGCAGCGCCACGGCGCTCAGGTCGAGTTCATCGACCGGCCGCTGTCCAACGACCCGCAGGACCAGTTGCTCCTACAGATCCGCGGCGCCGTGGCCGAGTACGAGCGCACGCTCATCGCTGAGCGCACCCGGCGCGGCCGGCTGCACAAGTTGCAGACCGGGCAGATGCTCCCCTGGACCCGTCCGCCGTACGGATACCGGGCCGACCCTGACCGACCGCGTGACCCGGCCGGCGTTCGTACCGATCCGACCGAGGCCGCGGTGGTGGCCGACCTGTTCCGCTGGTACGCCGACGAGGGGCGCTCGCTCATGGCCGCGGCGCAGCGCCTCCACGACCTGGGCGTGCGCTCACCCAGCGGCAAGCAGCGCTGGGGCACGCCGTCGGTTCGGGGCATCCTGTCCAACCCGACGTACACCGGGACCATCTACGGCAACCGGACCCGCCTGCGACCCGCGCGCATCCGCCGGTCGGCCACGCATCCGATCGGTCGGCCCCGCGACTCGCAGGTCCCGTTGCCATCGGATCAGTGGATCGCCGTGGCGACGATCCCCGCCATCGTGACCCGCGAGCTGTTCGATCGGGTGCAGGCGAAGATCGCGCAGAACCGCACGTTCGCCGCCCGCAACAACACGACGGCCCAATACCTGCTGCGGGCGCTGGTCAGTTGCGGCTCGTGCCAGTTGGCGTGCTCGGCCCGGCGCACGATGCCGACGGGCCGGAGCTACTACATCTGCACCGGGAAGAACCTCCAGGTGCGGCAGCGGCTGAACTGCTACTGCTCGTCGAAGTTCATCCCCGCGGGCGCTCTCGACGAGCTGGTGTGGGCCGATCTGGTGGACCTGTTGCAGAATCCCGAGCGCGTGGCCCGGGCGCTGCGCCGCGTGTCCGGTGAAGGCGGGCTGCCCCAGGAACTGCAGGCGCGACGCGAGAACCTGCGGCGCGGGCGCTCGAGCCTGGCCCGTCAGATCGAACGGCTGACGGAAGCGTACCTGAGCGAGGTGCTGGCGCTCGGTGAGTACCAGCGCCGGCGCGGCGAACTGGAGCGGCGCGATGAGGCGCTGGCGCAGCAGGAGCAGGCGCTGGTCGGCGAAACGAGCCGGGCGTTGGAACTGGGTGCCGCAATGAACTGCGCGGAAGCGTTTGCGAAACGGGTGCGTGCGGGTCTCGACACGGCGACGTTCGAGCGGAAGCGGCAGTTGGTCGAGTTGCTCATCGACCGGGTCGTGGTGACCGGGGACAACGTCGAGATCCGCTATGCGTTCCCGATCGGTCCGGCCGGCGCGTCCGGCCGGTTTTGTCATTTGAGAATAGACTATCTCGGCGCACCAGCGCTCGTTCGGCCCTTCGGGATCGAACTCCCGATCGAGGACGTTCGCGGCCACCGGCAGCCGGTGATTCGAATCGGTCGTGCGGACGAACCGCTTCGGCACCTTCGCACGAATCCCGTGTTCCCGCATGAGTTCGGCCACCGTGTTCTCCGAGCACTCGTGCCCCCGCGCGTTCAACTCGGCGGCCATGCGCGGACTGCCGTAGCGGCCCTTCACCTCCGCATGGATCTCCTCGATGGCGCCGACCAGTTTCTGCCGCCACTGCTCGGTCGCGCTGTCGGGCCGAGCGGCCCAGGCGTAGTACCCGGACGCGGACACCTCCAGCGCCTCGCACATCCACGCGACGGGCCACTCGCCGGCGTTGTCGGCGATGAACTGGAACGTCAGGTGGGCGGGTTGGCGAAGTACGCGGCGGCCTTTTTTAGGAGATCCCGCTCGGCTCGGAGGCGGGCGTTCTCGGCCCGCAGCCGCTGCAACTCGTTGTCGGCCGGGGCCGGGTTGCCGTGCCCGGGGAAGGCCGCGTCGCCCTTGGCGAGGAACGCCTTGCGCCACTCGCGCAGCAGGTTCTCGCCGACGTCGAGGCGACGTGCGGCCTCCGCGACGGACAGCTTCTGTTCGGTGATCATCTTCACCGCCGAGAGCTTGAACTCGGCCGTGTACGTCGAGCGCGGACGAGGCATCGGTGAACTCCTTGGTCTGAGTCTACACCGTTAACTTCGTGTCCACCAAACTTGGGGAACCTCAAAGTCGCTCTGGCCGACTGTCGGGCGAAGAAGGAAGGCTCCGGACGGCAACTCCTGGCCGACTACGGCTACTGGTTTGGGAACTTCCGGTGAACCCGACGGTACACGTCGCCCTCCTGCCCCGACGACAAGGGATCCGACCATGCCCCGAC
>JALDXR010000495.1:0-3349 GCA_032154865.1 Nocardioidaceae bacterium | reverse complement strand
ACCTCCTGGCGGGCCGCCTCGATGGCGAGGGTGCGGCGCATCGCGGCCGGATCGGCTCCGGAGACGTCCAGGTCGATCGCCGTGACCGGGTAGCGCGCCATCCGGACGATCCGGTCGATGTTGGCGCCGGTGTCGGCGATCCGGCCGGCGATCGCGGCGACCGCGGCCGGTCGCAGGGGCGCACCGAGGACGGTGACGTGCAGCCTCCCCTCGCGCCGAGGCTGGTTGTCGCCGCGGCCACGGGTGAGCTCGACGTCCATGCCGAGCTCCATGGCGGCGTCCTGGATGGCCCGGACGAGTGGCGCGTCGTTGCGCGGAGCCGTCAGGAGTACCCCCAGCACCAGCCGCCCACGCAGGACGACCTGCTCGATGTCGAGCACGACGACGCCGGCGCCGACGCAGGCCTGAAACAGCCGGGACGTCACGCCCGGTCGATCCGGTCCGGTCAGCGTGACCAAAAGGGTTGAAGGCCCCGAATTCGTCGACGCGTCGTCGATCATGGTCCGAGCCTAGAGGTAGCGACGTCACCCATCCGGTCGGGCCCGCGCCGGTCGTATGCAATCGTTGGTCCCGGTCCGCTACTCAGCCCCTGGGAGAGCATTGAACACCGTCATCAAGCTCGGTGGGGTCTCGGTCGTACGAGGCGATGCCACGCTCCTCGACGACATCTCATGGGAAGTTCGCGAGGGAGAACGCTGGGTCCTGCTCGGTCCGAACGGCGCCGGCAAGACCACGCTGCTCTCGGTCGTGAGCACCAATCTCTTCCCCTCGACCGGAACGGTCGGTGTGCTCGGCGAGACGATCGGGGCGGTCGACGTGTTCGAGCTGCGTCCCCGGATCGGGCTCACCAGCGCCGCGCTGGCCGACCGGATCCCACGGCACGAGAAGGTCGTGGACCTGATCATCTCGGCGGCGTACGCGGTCGTCGGGCGCTGGCGTGAGGAGTACGACGAGGTCGACCACAAGCGGGCCGACCAGCTGATGGGGGAGATCGGCGTGGCTCATCTCGCGGAGCGGCGATTCGGAACGCTCAGCGAGGGCGAGCGTAAGCGGGTGCAGATCGCTCGCGCCCTGATGGCCGATCCGGAGCTGCTGCTCATGGACGAGCCGGCGGCCGGACTCGACCTGGGCGGTCGGGAGGACCTGGTCAGCACGATGCAGGCGGTGGCGCAGGATCCGGACGCGCCGACCACCGTCATGGTCAGCCATCACGTCGAGGAGATCCCGCCCGCGTTCACCCACGTGATGATGCTTCGGCACGGCCGGATCGTGGCGATGGGGCCGGTCGACGAGACGCTGACGGCGGACCGATTGTCCAAGACGTTCGGAATGCCCCTGCAGCTGCACGAGGTCGACGGCCGGTGGTACGCCTGGCGCCGCACGGCCGCCCATCGCCGGCACTGATCCGCCGCACCGCGCCGCGGCGACGTCGGTGCGAACAATCGACCCCAATGTCCCACTAGGCTTGGACCATGTGGGGTTGGTTGGGTGATCACGCCTGGGTGGGATGGGCCAGTCTCGGTCTGTTGCTCGCTGTGGCGGAGTTGCTCAGCCTCGACCTGGTCCTCCTCATGCTGGCAGCCGGCGCTTTCGCCGGTGCGCTGGCGGCGGCGCTCGGTGCCAACTTCCTGATCGCACTCCTGGTCGCGATTGCTACGGCCTCGGCCCTGTTGGTGCTGGTGCGACCGAGCATCGTGCGCCGGATGCGGGCCGGGCCGGAACTGACAACGGGATACGAGGCGCTGGTCGGCGCCAGCGGAGTCGTGCTGGCGACGGTGACCGAGCACGGTGGCGAGGTCAAGCTCGCGGGCGAGGTGTGGACCGCCCGCTCCTTCGAGCCGAACACTGTGATCGAGCCGGGAACGAAGGTGGCAGTATTCGCGATCGACGGGGCAACCGCCGTCGTCTACCCCAACGACTAGCGCCAATCGGTCGGGCCGTACGCGGCAGGCCGACCGACTGCTGATACCGCAGATGGAGGAAAGGGCATGGAGATCGGCCTGACCATCGTGTTTTTGCTGCTAGCGCTGCTGGTCGTGGTCACGCTGGCGAAGACGATCAAGATCATCCCGCAGGCTCGGTCGGGGATCGTCGAGCGCTTCGGCAAGTACCGCAACACCCTGTCGGCCGGGCTGAACGTCATCACGCCGTGGGTCGACAAGGTCCGCTACATCATCGACATGCGCGAGCAGGTGGTTTCGTTCCCGCCGCAGCCGGTGATCACCGAGGACAACCTGGTCGTGTCCATCGACACGGTCATCTACTTCCAGGTGACCAACCCGGTCTCGGCGACGTACGAGATCGCCAACTACATCCAAGCCGTCGAGCAGCTCACGACGACCACGCTGCGCAACATCATCGGTGGCATGGACCTGGAGCAGACCCTGACCAGCCGCGAGGAGATCAACCGCGCGCTGCGTGGCGTGCTCGACGAGGCGACCGGCAAGTGGGGCATCCGGGTCAACCGGGTCGAGCTGAAGGGCATCGACCCGCCGCCGTCGATCAAGGACTCGATGGAGAAGCAGATGCGCGCCGACCGCGACAAGCGGGCCGCCATCCTCACCGCCGAAGGCATGCGGCAGTCGGCGATCCTGACCGCCGAGGGCGAGAAGCAGTCCGCGATCCTCACCGCCGAGGGTGACCGGGAGTCGGCGATCCTTCGGGCGCAGGCTGATCGCGAGGCGGCCATCCTGCGGGCCCAGGGCGAAGCGCAGGCGATCGGCACGGTGTTCCAGTCGATCCACGACGGCGCACCGGACCAACGGCTGCTGGCGTACCAGTACCTCCAGATGCTGCCGAAGATCGCCGAGGGTCAGTCCAACAAGATGTGGATCATCCCGAGCGAGATCGGCGACGCCATCAAGGGTCTCGGCAGTGCGATCGGCAAGATCCCCGGCATCCCCGTCGACAGCGGGGGACCCAAGAAGCGGGTCGACCTGGAGACGACGGCGACCGCCGCGCGTACCGACGAGGAGCTCAGCGCGGCTCATCACGCGGCCGCCGAGGCCATCGCGTCCGCCCAGGACGCCGCCTCCCCGTCCTCGCGTACCACCTCGCCGATCATCGGGCTGGGTACGTCGGCGACCGAGGCCGCCGCCCGGCTGACCGGGGCGATCCCCCCGCCGCCGGGGGCACCCGAGGCGCCGAACGCGGACGACACCGACGAGGCCGCGCCGGCCGAGGTCGTCGAGGCGGCCGAGCCTGCCGAGGCACGCGAGGAGAGCGACCCGGCCGCTGCGAGGGCGGAGGAAGCGCTCGAGGCGGCCGAGCAGGAGGCCAAGGAGGCCGAGCAGGCAGCCCAGGCGGCGGCGGAAGCGGCCGAGGCAGAGGCCGAGGCGGAGCAAGCCGC
>JALDXR010000494.1:0-3350 GCA_032154865.1 Nocardioidaceae bacterium | reverse complement strand
CTGCAGCAGGTGCCGCAGGCTCAGGTCGAGCTGGATGTCGAGGTTGGTGTAGTCGCCCATGTGGAGGTTGCGGGCCTCGACCGGGGTCGCGCCGATCACGTCGTCGGGGAAGGGGTAGGTGAACAGCAGCTCCAGCGACTGCGGCAGGGCGGCGCCGGTGTTGCTCAGCTGGGTCAGGATCGGCATCAGCGACTGGAGGTTGCGCAGCGTGTTGAACTTCGAGTCGCGGATCACCCGGGTCCCGACGGCGCTCAGCCGGGAGACGGCATCGAGCATCCTGACCAGGTCGGCGCGCTGCCGGTCCAGGGACTCCAGAGCTCCCGGCAGGGTGTCGAGGGCATCGATGATGGCCTGCTTCTGCTCGTTGATCTCGATCGAGAGGTGGTTGACCTTGCGAAGCGCGGTGACGATGTCGCCCTTGTTGTCGTCGAGCTGCCGTACGAAGGTGGTGAACTCGGTCAGCAGGCTGCGGATCTGCGGCTCGCGGCCCGCCATGACGTTGTTGAGCTCCTGCACGATGGTCCGGATGTTCGACAGCCCGCCACCGTTGAGCAGCAGGGACAGCGCGCTCAGCACCTCTTCGAGCTCGGGGATCCGGTCGGTCCGGGCCAGCGGGATCAGGTCGCCGTCCTCCAAGCGGCCCTGCGCGGCCTCGTCCGTCGGACCCGACAGTGCGACGAACTTCTCGCCGAGGAGGCTGGTCTGCCGGAGCCGAGCGGTCGCGTTGTCGGGGAGCTCCACCTCGCCCTTGAGCTCGACCGTCACCAGGGCGTGCCAGTGGTCCAGCTCGATGTCGGTGACCTTGCCGACGCTGACGTCGTTGACCTTGACCGAACTCTGGGGAACCAGGTCGATCACGTCAGCGAACTGGATCCGCACCTGATAGGCGTTGTCGCCGGTGTCGACACCGCCCGGCAACGGCAGGTCGTAGGCGTCGAACCCGCAGCCGGACACGGCGGTGGCGACGACCAGACCGGCCGCCATCGGCTTGACCCACGGCCGCCTCATCGGTGCACCCGCACCAGGTCGGCCAGGCTGGTGTCGAGCTCCACAGTCTCGACTTGCTTCACCGGTGCCTCGTCGCCGAGCGGGCGGCCTCGACCCAGCGGGTTCGGACCCTGCTCGACCGCATCCAGGAGCGGTCCGAGCGCGTCGCACAGCTCGCCGCCGTCGGGATCCTGCGAGATCAGCGAGCAGAGCGCGATCTTCGGGTTGCCCGTCAGCTCGGTGACGTTGCGCATCAGGTCGTCGCGGTCGCGCAGGGTCCCCGTCTCGGGATCGCCGGCCAGGCCCAGGTTGGTGAGGGCCAGCGGCGCGACCTCGAGCGTCTCGGTCAGCGAGTCGCTCTGGTCGACGAGCACCTGGGTGATCCGGGCGAGGTCGCGGACGTTCTTGCCGATCAGCTCCTCGTTGTCCTGGACGAATCCGCGCACGTCACGCAGTGCGACACCGAGCACCCGCATGGCCTCCGCCAGGTCGTCTCGCTCGCCGGCGAGTACGGCGGAGACGTCGGCGAGGCTGGCGTTGAACGCGCGTACGGCGCCGTCGTTGACCTTGAGGGCGCGGACGAACTCCTCGACCTGGGCGACCGCGGCGAACAGCTCGTCCTTGTTGTTGGACAAGGTGCCGGACAGCAGTGACAGGTCACGCAGCGTCTGGTTGATCAGCTTGCCGTTGCCGTCGAGGTTGGCCGCCGAGGCGTTGATCAGCCGGCTCAGGGCACCGTTGGCGTTGGCGCCTTCCGGACCGAGCGCGACCGAGAGGTCGTCGATCGACTGATAGATCTCGTCGAGCTCCAACGGCACCTCGGACTGGGCCAGGTCGAGATGGGCGTCGTCGGCCATGACCGGTCCACCGTTGTAGGCCGGGGCCAGCTGCACGTAACGGTCCCCCACGATCGCCGGTGAGATGATGACGGCCTTCGCGTCGGCCGGCACGTCGTACTTCGCGTCGTAGGAGAGCTCGACTCGCACCAGCTCGCCCCGCGGCGTCACGCTGTCCACCGCTCCGACCGGCACGCCGAGGATGCGCACGTCGGACCCTTCGTAGAGCGACACGGTGCGCGGGAAGTCGACGGTCAGCTGCCGGCGCTCCTCGTCGGGTCGCATCACCCACACCGTGGTGAGCACCAGGGCCAGCACGATCACTCCGGCGACGACACCCGCCAGGCGTGACATCCGGCCGATCACCGAGTCCTCGAAGGGCCGCGCCATCACTCACCACCCCCGAGCGCCGGTACGGGCGGCATGTTCTGGATCCAGGAGTCCCACCACGACCCGCTGCCGAGGGTGTTGGCGAAGACCCGGTAGAACGGGGCCATCAGCCGCAGGCTCCGGTCGAGGTTCTCCTCGTTCTTCTTCAGCACGTCCAGCACCTCGGACAGCTCGGCGAGGGCGGGGCCGAGATCGGCCCGGGTGTCCGCGACCAGCCCGCGGAGCTGACCGGACAGCTGCTGGGTCGCCACGAGGAGGTTGTGGATCGCCGCGCGCCGCGCCGCGACCGCCCGGAACAGGACGCTGCCGTCCTCGAACAGCTTGACGAGTTCCTCGTTGCGATCGGCCAGGACGCCGGAGACATTGTCGAGGTTCTGCAGCAGCGAGTTGATCTGGGCGTCCCGGGCGGCGATGTTGCGCGAGATGCGGGACAGGCCGGTCAGCGTCCCCCGTACCTCTTCCGGCGTCTGCTCGAGCAGCTCGGACACGGTGTCGAAGGCGGTCGCCAGCTGCCTCGTGTCGATCCGGGTCGTCGTGTCGGAGAGGTCGCTGAAGGCGTCGACGACGTCGTAGGGCGCCGTGGTGTGCTCGACGTCGATGGTCGAGCCCGTATCGAGCTGTCCCGAGCCCGCCGGCTCGAGTCCGACGAACATGTCGCCGAGCAATGTCTTGACCCGGATGACGGCCTCGGTGTCGCGGCCGAACTCGACACCCTTGTCGACGAGGAACTCCACGCGTACGACGTCGCCGTCGAGCACCAGCTCCTTGACCTCGCCGACCTTCACGCCGGCGATGCGTACCTCGTCGCCGCTCTGCAGCCCGCCGGCCTCGCTGAACTCGGCGTAGTAGGTGTCGCCGCCGCCGATCAGCGGCAAATGATCGGCGCGGAAGGCCGCCAGCATCACGAGCGCGATCGCGACCAGGCCGGCGAACCCGACCAGCACGGGGTTGCGCTCCCGGAACGGCCGCATCACAGCGAACACCTGTCGGCGCCGACGGGATAGTCGAGCCTGATGCGCCGCGGGAGGTCGATGCCCTGCTGGCCGAGCTGCTTCCCCAGCGCCGGCGGGACGATCACCTCACCGTGGAAGTTGCACAGGTAGAAGTTGAACCACGAGCCGTAGTCGGCGGTGTTGC
>JALDXR010000493.1:0-3350 GCA_032154865.1 Nocardioidaceae bacterium | reverse complement strand
TCGAGCCCCAGACGTACGGCTTGCCGAGCAGCACACACGCGTCGTTGACCATGTACCTGGTCGCGAAGTTGTCGGTGCCGTCGACGATCAGGTCGTACTGCTCGAAGATCCCGAGCACGTTGTCGTTGTCGAGCCGCTCGTCGTGGACCACGACCCGGACGTACGGGTTGATCTCGGCGACGCTGGCCTTGGCCGACTCCGCCTTCGAGCGACCGATGTCGCTTTGGCCGTGGATGATCTGGCGCTGCAGGTTGGACTCGTCGACGGTGTCGAAGTCGACGACCCCGAGGGTGCCGACGCCGGCGGCCGCGAGATACATCAGGGCCGGGCTGCCGAGACCGCCGGCGCCGATCACGAGGACGCGGGCGTTCTTCAGGCGCTTCTGACCGTCCATCCCGACATCGGGGATGATCAGGTGCCGGCTGTAGCGGCGTACTTCGTCAAGGGTGAGCTCGTCGGCAGGCTCGACGAGGGGTGGAAGCGGCACGGTAGTTCTCCGGAGACGGATGCGTTGACGTCCAGTCCAACGCTAGGCCCGACCGCCCGTGTTCCCTCCGGCAGGGTCACTCACCGAGACAGGCTGGCTTGGGCGGCCCAGGTAGGATGCACCGAACTCTGGAAGCTCGACAGATTGCCCTTTCCCGTGACTGAGACCCGGCCTGCTGAACGCGCCCGCGGAGCGCGGCTGCCCCGCAGTGCGCGGCGAGCTCAGCTCCTCGATGCGGCGCTCGACGTCTTCGTCGCCAACGGCTACCACGCCGCCGCGATGGACGAGATCGCCGAGCGCGCCGGCGTCTCGAAACCCGTGCTCTATCAGCACTTTCCGGGCAAGCTGGAGCTCTATCTGGCGCTGCTCGACGCGTCCTGCGACACCGTCATGGACGCCGTCCGCCAGGCCTTGGCATCGACGGAGGACAACAAGGAGCGCGTCGAGGCGACGATGGCGGCGTTCTACACCTACGTCTCGGGCGATCGCGCGGCCTTCCGCCTGGTGTTCGAGTCCGACCTGACCAACGAGCCGGCGGTGCGGGAGCGCGTCGACCGGGTGACCAACGAGTCCGCGGCGCTGATCGCCGAGGTCATCCACGACGACACCGGTCTGCCGGCCGAGGCATCGGAGCTGCTCGCGGTCAGCCTGGTCGGCATGGCCCAGGTCAGCGCCCGTTACTGGGTGGGCATCCCCGAGTCCGAGCTGGACCGCGATGCGGCCGTCGGATTGGTGAGCGGACTCGCCTGGAGAGGCATCAGCGGATATCCGCGTACCGAAACACCGCACAGTGGAGGGATAGGCTCGAAGTGAATCGGCACCTGCTGCGAGGAGGCCCGGTGGAGGTCAAGATCGGTGTACAACACGCCAACCGTGAGCTCATTCTCGAGACCTCGGACAGTCGCGACGACGTGCTGGCCGCGGTCCAGAAGGCGCTGGACGACGGCGGAATGCTCGAGCTCCTGGACGCGAAGGGACGCACCGTCGTCGTACCCTCCGACCGGCTCGCCTACGTCGAGATCGGCGAGGAAGGCTCACGTCGGGCGGGGTTTGTGAGCTAGATTCAGTACGCGGGGGCGCGCACCCATCCGGGAGGTCGACATGACCGTCGAGGGCATCTTCGGAGCCATCATCATCGGCTTGCTGTTGGGAGTCATCGGACGGGCGCTGGCGCCCGGCAAGCAGGACATCCCGATCTGGCTGACGATCGTCGTCGGCATTGTGGCCGCCTTGATCGGCACCCTGATCGTCGGGCCGCTCCGTGACACCGGCGGCTTCGACTGGACCGAGCTGGTCGCGCAAGTGGTCCTTGCCGTGATCGGGGTCATGGTGGCCGCGTCGATGTACGGCCGTCGCAAATCACGCACCTGACGCCGACGGATCTTGCGGGATTGAGGTACCGGGAGCAGCCCGAATCCCTCGAGATCGATCCTGCGCCTAGGCTGCCAGGCCGAGCTTGGCCATCCGCTCGGCGTGGTTCTCGGTGAGCCGGGCGAACATCCGGCCGATCGCCGCCAGGTCCATGCCCGGCCGGTCCACCCCGCCGGCGAGCAGGGCCGACAGCCCGTCCCGCTCCGCGACGACGACCTGCGCCTGGCTCAGCGCCTCCCCCACCAGCCGGCGGCCCCACAGCGCCAGCCGACCGCCCACGACCGGATCCTCCGCGATCGCCGACCGCACCCGCTCGACGGCGAACTCGCTGTAGCCGGTGTCGCTGAGCGTGTGCAAGATGAGTTCGCGGGTGTCGGCGTCGACGTACGCCGCGACCTCGCGATAGAAGTCAGCGGCGAGTCCGTCGCCGACGTACGCCTTGACCAGCCCTTCGAGCCAGTCGGCCGGCGCGGTGTGCTCGTGGAATCGGTTGAACGTCGCGACGAACGGCGCCATCGCCTCGGCCGGATCCGCGTCCAGGGCCACCAGTCGATCGCGGAGCGCCGCGAAGTGGCCGTACTCGGCGCTCGCCATCGCGGCCAGCGCGGCCTTGTCCGTGAGTGTCGGCGCCATCTTGGCGTCCTCGGCGAGCCGCTCGAACGCCGTCAGCTCGCCGTAGGCAAGCGCCCCGAGCAGATCGACGATGCCGACCCGATAGTTCGGGTCTTGCAGCGCGAGTGGCGTGTCATCGTCGGCCATATCGAGCAGCCTACGGCCGATCGATAGACTGAAGCGAGACGGCGAGGGGATCGGCCCGCCCTACCGGCGGCTTGCGAAACGAGGAGACTCTGACCACCTTTCACGATCTTGGCGTGCTGCCCGAGATCACCGAGGCATTGCGCGAGGTCGACATCGTCGACACCTTCCCGATTCAGGAGATGACGCTGCCCATCGCGCTGATGGGCACCGACCTGATCGGGCAGGCGCGCACCGGCACCGGGAAGACTCTGGCCTTCGGCATCCCGGTGCTGCAGCGCACGGTGGCCCCACACGACCCCGACTACGCGGAGCTGGCCGGTCCCGGCAAGCCCCAGGGACTCGTCGTGGCGCCCACCCGCGAGCTCGCGAGCCAGGTGGCCGACGACATCGCCGTCGCGGGCAAGCACCGCAGCACTCGTACCCTCACGGTCTACGGCGGAGTGGCGTACGAGCCGCAACTCGGGGCCCTCAAGGACGGGGTCGACATCGTGGTCGGCACCCCCGGCCGCCTGCTGGATCTGGCCGACCGAGGCGTGCTCGACCTCGCCCACATCAAGGTCCTCGTCCTCGACGAGGCCGACAAGATGCTCGACCTCGGCTTCCTGCCCGACGTCGAGCGGTTGATCGCCAAGACCCCAGAGTTGCGGCAGACCATGCTGTTCTCGGCGACGATGCCGGCGCAGATCGTCTCGCTGGCACGCACTCACCTGCGGCATCCGGTCAACATCCGGGC
>JALDXR010000492.1:0-3352 GCA_032154865.1 Nocardioidaceae bacterium | reverse complement strand
CGGTCAACATCAAGGAGCGGCTCGACTTCTCGTGTGCGCTGTTCGACGTCGAGGGCAACCTGATCGCCAACGCACCCCACATGCCGGTGCATCTCGGGTCGATGGGCGAGAGCATCAAGATGGTCATCAACCGGCGGGGCGACACGATCAAGCCGGGCGACGTCTACGCGCTCAACGACCCGTACCACGGCGGTACGCATCTCCCCGACGTGACGGTCGTGACGCCGGTCTTCGACGAGACCGGTGACGAGATCCTGTTCTACGTCGCAGCGCGTGGCCATCACGCCGAGATCGGCGGACTCACACCGGGTTCGATGCCGGCGTTCAGCACCGAGATCGACGAGGAGGGCGTCCTGATCGACAACTGGCTGCTCGTCGAGAACGGCGAGCTGCGAGAGGCCGAGACGATCGAGCTGCTCCGGACCGCGCCGTACCCCTCACGCAACCCGGCCAGCAACATCGCCGACCTGCGGGCGATGGTCGCCGCCAACGAGAAGGGCGTCGAGGAGCTTCGCGCGATGGTCGACCACTTCGGACTCGACGTGGTCCGCGCCTACATGGGCCACGTGCGCCGCAACGCCGAGGAGGCCGTACGCCGGGTCATCTCCGCGCTCCACGACGGGTCGTACACCTACCACCTCGACACGGGCGCGACGATCGAGGTGCGGGTACGCGTCGATCGCGAGACCCGTAGCGCCGACATCGACTTCACGGGTACGTCGGAGCAGCAGCCGGGCAACGCCAACGCGCCCTCGTCGGTCGTCATGGCGGCTGTGCTCTACGTCTTCCGGACGCTGGTCGACGACGAGATCCCACTCAACTCCGGCTGCCTCGAACCGATCCGGGTCACGATCCCGCCCGGCTCGATGCTGGCGCCGGAGTATCCCGCGGCAGTGGCCGCCGGCAACGTCGAGACGTCGCAGGCCGTCACCGGCGCGCTCTACGCCGCACTCGGAGTCCAGGCCGAAGGCTCCGGCACGATGAACAACGTCACGTTCGGCAACGACAGCTACCAGTACTACGAGACCGTGGCGAGTGGCTCCGGCGCGGGCGACGGCTTCGACGGCGCCGACGTCGTCCAGACCCACATGACCAACTCCCGGCTCACCGACCCCGAGGTTCTCGAGTGGCGCTATCCGGTGCGGGTCGACAGCTACCGCATCCGGCACGACAGCGGTGGCGCCGGCCGGTGGCACGGCGGCGACGGCGGCATCCGGCGGATCCGGTTCCTGGAGCCGATGACGGTCACGACGTTGAGTAGCCACCGTCGGGTGCCGCCGTACGGGATGACCGGCGGTGAAACCGGGACGCTCGGCCGGCACTGGCTCGAGCATGCCGACGGATCGACGACGCCGATGGACGGATCGGACTCGAAGGAAGCGGCGGCCGGCGACGTCTTCGTGATCGAGACGCCGGGCGGCGGCGGCTACGGGGCGCCGGACTGAAGCGGAATCGCCTCAGAGCGATGAGCAGTCGACCGGGGCGTCGAGACGACCCCGGCTGCGGGCCACGATCCGGCTGCCGGTCGGGCCGAGCACACGCATCTGCATGGAGCCGCAGGCGCAGCGCGTCCACACCGTCTGTCCCTCGGCCGTACGATGCCGCGAGGCGACGTCGAACAGCTCCTCTTCGGGCCAGCCGCAGAAGGGGCAGAGGTTCACGATCTCGTCCTCTCCACTCGGGGTCTGAGTCCAGGCTGCCCCGGTCAATGATCAGGATCGAGATTGAGTTTCTGCATCCCTTTGTGAAGCATGGACTTCATGATTGATCTCCGTCGACTCCGCGTACTCCGGGCCGTGGCCTACTACGGGACGGTGACCGGAGCCGCCGACGCCCTCCACTTCACGCCCTCGGCCGCATCGCAGCAGATCCGGCAACTGGGTCGCGATCTCGGGGTCGTACTCCTGGAGCCACAGGGCCGCGGAGTCCGGCTCACACCGGCGGCACACAACCTGCTGGCCCACGCGGACGAGATCGAGTCGCGATGGCAGCAGGCCGAGGCCGAGTTGCGGCAGCAAGGCGACGAGCCCTCCGGACTGCTGCGCATCAGCGGCTTCCCCACGGTGATGTCGGCCTTGATCGCGCCGGCCGCCGTCAAGCTGCGCGACCGCTATCCGGCACTCGACGTACGCCTGCGCGAAGCCGACCCGGCCGAGTGCTTCGACCTCCTTTTCGGCGGCGAGACCGACCTCGCCGTGATCGAGGCGTTCTCCGACATCCCCGAGGTGGCCGACCGCCGGTTCGACCAACAGCCGCTGATGGACGACCCGCTCGACCTCCTGGTCCCCCGCGGGCATCGGTTCGCCCGGCGCCGCCGGATCAAGCTCAGCGAGGCGGCCACCGAACGCTGGATCACCGGCTGGCCCGGCACGTCGTGTCGCGACGAGGTCATGGCCGCGTGCACCGCGGCCGGATTCACCCCCACGATCGCGCAGGAGGCGCAGGAGTGGCCGACCGTCGCGACCCTGGTGGGTCACGGCTTCGGGATCGCCCTCGTCCCCCGGCTCGCCCAGCTCCCGCCGGACCTGCCGGTCGTGCAGATCCCGACCATCGGGCGACCGGCACCGTGTCGGCAACTGCTGACGAGTACGCGCCGGGGCGGGCGGGAGGCGGCGGCGATCGCGGCTGCCGTACGCGAGCTCGAGACCGCCGCCGAGTCACTGGCGGCCGCGTAGACCGACGACCGCGCCGTCCGTGCGTGTCCGAATCCCCACGCCGAGTACAGGTGGCCACAGTACGGCCGGAAGGCCCTAGGCAGCCGGCCGATCCGGAGTGAGACTCCCGGAATACCAGCGGGCAAGCTAAACTCTAGTGAAATGGTGGACTTAATGCTCGTCTCGGCGTCGCCGATCGTCAAACCGCTCCCCCCGGAGTGGTTCGTCGATCACGGCAGCAACGCCGAGATGCGGTGGGATGCCGCGACGGACCACGGCTATCGCACGCCCAACGAACGCTTCTTCGTCCGCAACCACACCGCGACACCGCGGATCGACGCCAAGACCTGGCGGCTTCGGGTCTTCGGACCCGGGCTGCGCGGAGCGCCCGACCTGGCCAACGCCGTCGAGTTCGACTACCGCCAGCTGCGATCGCTCCCGAGCCACGATGTCGACGCCCTCCTCGAGTGTGCCGGCAACGGCCGCCGCTTCTTCGCCGATCAGCAACGCATGCCAGTGCCGGGAACACCGTGGAAGCTGGGCGCGGTCGGACTCGCCCGCTGGCGTGGTGTCCGGCTCGCCGAGGTGCTCCATCGGGCCGGGATCCGGGACGACGCGGTCGACATCATGCCGCAGGGACTAGACGCGACCGTTGTCGAGCACGGTCACCGAGTTGTCGATGTGGATGGTGACATCGA
>JALDXR010000491.1:0-3359 GCA_032154865.1 Nocardioidaceae bacterium | reverse complement strand
GCCCGGGCGCGGGCCACGACGGCGGCCGGGTCGTCTTCGAGGGCCCACCGGACGACCTGGTCGCCGCCCGGTCCACCATCACCGGCGACCACCTTGCGGCGTACGTGGGCGGCTGACCGAGACCGGAAGGGTCTTCTGTACCTGCCGATAGCGCGTCGGTCGACGAATGATTGGCGCATGGCCAGCCTCGTCGAGCGCCTCGTCACGGTACGCCCGCTGCCGCCGGGAGCTCGCTGGGTGGCGGTGCGAGTCTGGTTCTCGATCCTGGTGCCGCTGCTGGTCCTGATCGCGATCGACCACGTCGATTGGGCGCTGTACGCCACTTTCGGAGCCTTCACCTCGCTGTACGGCCGCGAGCGGGTCGACCTCCATCGGATTGTGCGGCAGGGGGCGGCCGGCCTCAGTCTGATCGTGGCGACCACCATGGGCGCGCTGGTCGCAATATCGAACACGCGGGAGTGGCTGGCGATCCCGATCGCCGGGGCGGTCGCCGTCGCGGCGTCGTACATTTCCGAGAGCCATGGCTGGATCCCCCCGGGCTCGCTGTTCCAGGTCTTCGCGTTCGCCGCCGTCGCATCGGTGCCAGCCGACGCGGATGACCTCGTTCCGGCGATCCTCGTCGTGTCGATGTCGGCGATCTTCGCCGTCCTGGTGGGAAACCTGGGTGCCCTGGTACGACGGGCCCGCCGTACCGCCGATCCGCCGACCCCAGGGCATCCGATCGGCGGTCCCCATAGCGGAGGGTGGCTGTATGCCGCCCAGTCGGGCATCGGGGTGATCGCGGCCGGCCTGATCGCGACCGGCAGTGGGGTCGGGCGCCCGTACTGGGCGATGATCTCGGCGGTGGTCCCCCTCATGACGCACGACTTCGCCGCTCAGTTGGTTCGTGGCCTGCATCGTGTGATCGGCACCTTCATCGGGCTCGCCGTGGCCTGGCTGCTGTTGGAACTCGACCTCGTAGACGCCGTCGTCGTCGTCATCGTCGCCACTCTGCAGGCGGTCACCGAGCTCGTCATCGGCCGCAACTACGCCCTGGCGCTCATCTGCATCACGCCGCTCGCCCTCCTCATCGTCCACCTGGCCGCGCCAGTAATTCCAATCGACGATCTTCTCAAGGACCGCGGGCTGGAGACCGTCATCGGCGTCGCGACGGGACTGCTCGTCGGCTATGCCACGAGGCGTCGGCAGGCCCGGGTCTGAGACCTGGTCGACCCTGACGGGCCAGAGCCGTTGAAGCATGACTTTGCCGGCTACTGGTCACGAGGAATAGGCGATCACGTGGCGGGTATTGGGCGGCGCCGAGTAGTGCAAAGGAGTCTCACGATGAGCAAAGATGGTGTGGCATTGGCCTAGTGCAACCACGCCGAAGAAACTACGCTCAGGTCGCCAAATCCTTGGAGGGCAAATGCGCAAAGCAGGAACGGCGACTTTGGCCATTGCGGCCGCGACAATGGTCTTCGGGACCACGCCGGCGGCGGCGGTCCCACCCGTGAAGGTCCCGCTGACCGAGGTGCACAACACGGTGCAGGACCAAGGGCAGGCATGCGGGTTCCCCGTCCGATGGGACATCAACCTCACGCTCGAAGGGCAGAACGTCTTCGACAATGAGGGAAACCGGGTCCGTCAGCAACTGCACATCCGCGAGGACAACACGATCACGAACCTCGACACCGGCCTGACACTGCGCGAAGGGCCAGACGCGTTCCAGCAGACGACCATCTTCAATCCGGACGGCTCGATCGCCCAGATCATCGCGACCGGTGTCGCGGCCAACGTTCGTGGCGACGAGCGGCTCAAAGACGTCGGACGGGTCGTCTGGCTGCCGGGGACGAACGAGATCGTCTTCTCCGCAGGCCCGCACCCGGTGCGCGAGGCCATTCAATTCGGCTCCCTAGTCGACGGGCTGAGTGCTTTCTGCGACGTCCTGAGCTGATGCCGGGAACCAAAACGCTTACCCGGCGATTCACCGGCCGCCATTGAGAAACGATCTGCAACGAACGGAGCAACCCGATGAGCCGCGAGTTCCAGGTCACCTTCGACGCCCACGACCCGCGCGGCCTGTCGTCGTTCTGGCGTGACGTGCTCGGTTACATCCACCCACCGCCGCCCGGAGTCGAGCTGTCCGAGGACGCTGACCCGCTGGCCGCATGGGACGACTTCCTCGCCCAGATCGGCGTACCCGAGGGGGAGCGCAACACCAAGTCGGCCATCGAGGACCCGGAGCACAACGGCCCTCGGCTGTTCTTTCAGCAGGTGCCGGAAAGCAAGGTCGCCAAGAATCGCGTCCACCTCGACGTACGCGTGGCGCCGGAACTGCAGGGCGACGAGCGGATGGCGGCACTCGAGACCGAGTGCGACCGGCTGGTCGCTTTGGGAGCGAAGCGGTTACGTCGATTCGAGCCCGAGCCGCCACTCAGCGGCGGCTTCATCGTGATGGCCGACCCTGAGGGCAACGAGTTCTGCCTGGCCTGACGCTGGCCAATCTGAGCCTCGACGACTTGAAGTCAGGATGGCCGTTGCCGATAGGCGTGGGCTCGATGGGCAACAAGGTAGACGGGGAGAGTCTTGGTGTCGTCATCGAGGCGGTAGATCACCCGATAGTCACCACGGCGGGCCGACCAGTAGCCGGCCAGGTCTCGCTTGAGAGGCTTGCCGCGTCGCCGCGGATTCGCGCGGAGGCTGCCGAAGATGAAGGCGACCAGATGCTCGGCCACGCGGGGCGTGAGTGCCTGAAGGGAGCGGGTCGCTGTGGCGGTGACCCGAACCTCGTAGTCGACATCAGCGCCTGGGGTCATGCTCGCGGCAGACCGAGCGCCCGCCGTACCTCATCCTCGTCGAAAGTTCGACTGGTCTCGACGTCGGCTTCGGCCGCGGCAAGGTCGTCGCGGACGCCCGGCTGCGACAGCCAAAAGATCGTCTCCTCCATGGCCTCCCAATCGTCGGCCGCAACCAGAACGACCGCCGGTCGGCCGTTGCGGGTGACGGTGAAGCGCTCGTGCTCCTTGGCCGCCCGGTCGGCGTACTCCGACAGATGCGCCTTGAGATCCGACAGCGAGGTGGTTTCCATACCTCACATCATAGACCCGAATACTGGTCAGCTAAAGACCAATTAACAGACCTCATTCTAGCCGTAAGCAGCCGAGGAAGCGGTCGACGAGCAATCGGAATGGATGGGCCGGTCGCTTGGCGCAGCAGGCATACCGTCACTGTCGCCATCGACTTCTTGAACAGACTCACTGATCGCGACAGGAAGACTCGACGCGTGGCCCAGGAACGCGCCCTGCGATGCAACTCGCGTGCCCGTGCCGTACGCCGATAAGCGACATTATGTCAAGTGGCGCTGGAGAGGGGGCTTGGGC
>JALDXR010000490.1:0-3379 GCA_032154865.1 Nocardioidaceae bacterium | reverse complement strand
CGGGAGCGACACGACGTCGGACGCCCCGATCGCCGTCAACGAGGGCCTGCGCAAGGTCCTGCTCGAGGCCAATCGGGCGCGGTCCATGAAGGGCCGGCTGGGTGCCCTGACGAAGCTCCGTCCCGGTCATGTGGTGCCGTCGATCCCGCGCAACGCCGAGCCGCGCACCGGCCTGTCGATGGGGGAGTCGGCCGCGTTGACCGCGCTCGAGTGGGAGATCGACCGCGCCGCGCAGGACGAGCTGGCGGCGGCATCGCATCGCCACCTGGCGGCGGCGTACGACCGCGGCTTCTTCGACGACCTCGTCACGCCGTACCTCGGGCTCGACCGGGACCAGAACCTGCGGCCGGAGTCGTCGGTCGACAAGCTCGCCAAGCTCGAACCGGTGTTCGGGCAGCGCGAGATCGCGACCATGACGGCGGGCAACTCGACGCCACTCACCGACGGTGCGGCCGCGGTGCTGCTGGCGTCCGAGGACTACGCCAAGGCCCGCGGCTGGGAACCGCTGGCCTACCTCACCGACTACGAGACCGCGGCGGTCGACTACGTCGACGGCGGCGAGGGGCTCCTGATGGCACCGGCGTACGCAATGCCGCGGATGCTCGCCCGGGCCGGTCTGAAGCTCGGCGACTTCGACCTGGTCGAGATGCACGAGGCGTTCGCCTCGCAGGTGCTGGCGACTCTGAAGTCCTGGAAGGATCCGATCTTCTGCGCCAAGCGGCTCGGGCTCGACGCGCCGCTCGGTGCCATCGACCGGGATCGGCTCAACGTCGCCGGGTCGTCGCTCGCCGCCGGTCACCCGTTCGCGGCCACCGGAGGACGCATCGTGGCCACGCTCGCGAAGCTGCTTGCCGAGCGGGGCTCGGGTCGTGGTGTGATCTCGATCTGTGCCGCGGGCGGCCAAGGTGTGTCCGCGATCTTGGAGCGCTAGCGGCCGCTCAGCGAGATCGGCTACCGCGGGCGATCGCGACGCTGGCGTCGATGAGGTAGCTCTTGACCTCGTCGGACGACACCGCCGCGACGTCGGGGACGTCGGGATTGCCCTCTCGTACGAGCAGGCGCAGCCGGGCCAGCTGCAGTCCGCCGAGCGCCTGCGTGTAGAGGACGTTGGCCAGCAGGTCCGGATTGGCGACGTTGAACTCGCCGGTCTCGACGCCGGCCTCGATGACGTCCACGAGGACTCGCAAGCAACGGGCGAGACTACGGCCGAGCTGCAGCATCGAGCCCTCGTTGACCTCGTGGAGAAGCTCGTCGCCGGGCCGGCGCAGCAAGGTCAGCGCGCAGTCGACGAAGGCGGGGTAGCGCTCACCGAAGTCGAGGAACGCGGCGCTGATCCGTCGCAGCCGCACGGTCGCCGGCTCTCCGGCGTCGTCGGCCGATCGGAGCTCGGACACCAGCTCGTCGAGATAGACCACGAGGGTCAGCGCGAACAGTTCCTCCTTGCCAGAGAAGTGGCGATAGATGATCGCCCGGTTGATCCCGACCGCCCGTGCGATGTCCTCGATCCGCCCGTCGCGTACTCCCCGGGCATCGAACAGCGCTCGGGTCGCGGCGATGATCTCGGCGGAGCGCTCCCGTCGGCGGTCGGCCGCGCCGGGGCGCGCCGGCCGGACTGGACGCGACGAACTGTCCTCTGCGGCTGGCATCCGGCCATGCTATGTCGGCGGCGGGGCCTCGTATCCGCCGATGGCACGTACGGCAGCGACCGTGTCGGCCTCGGCCGCTGTCTTGTCGTCGCGATAGCGGAGTACTCGGGCGAACCGCAGGGTGACTCCGCCGGGATAGCGGGTCGACGCCTGGACGCCGTCGAAGGCGATCTCGACGACGAGCTCCGGACGGACGAAGACCGTTCCTCGGGTGCGTCGAACCTCGCGGGCGAGCAACTGCTCGGTCTGCCAGCCGAGGAGCTCGTCGGTCATGCCCTTGAACGTCTTGCCGAGCATGACGAACTCGTCGTCGGGGCCACGCGCCCCCAGGTGCAGGTTGGACAGCCAGCCCTGCCGGCGGCCGTGACCCCACTCGGCCGCGAGCACGACGAGGTCCAGGGTGTGGCGCGGCTTGACCTTGACCCAGCTCGACCCGCGACGGCCGGCTTCGTAGGGAGCGCGGAGCGACTTGATGACCACGCCCTCATGACCGGCGGCCAGCGACTCGGCCAGGAACTCCTCGGCCCGGGTCGCGTCGGTCGTGCGCAGCCCGGGTACGCGATGTGTCTCGGGCACGACCGCTTGGAGCGCCGCCAGCCGGTCGGCGAGCGGCCGATCGAGCAGATCCTCGCCGTCGCGGTGCAGCAGGTCGAAGAAGTACGTCGACACCGGGGCGCTGGCCACCAAGGCGTCCGTGTCGACCCGGCTGGCCGTGCGCGCGGCCGTCATCTGAAACGGTCGCGGCCTGCCCTCGGCGTCGAGCACGAGTGCCTCGCCGTCGAGGATGAGCCGGGACGCCGGCAGCGAGCGAACGATCTCGACCGTCTCGGGCATCCTCGCCGTAATGTCGTCGAGGCTTCGCGTGAAGACTCCGATGTCGTCGTCGCGCCGGTGCACCTGGATCCGGATACCGTCGAGCTTGCGGTCAACGACTGCGTCGGCGGCGACCTTGGCGAGCGCGGCGGTGACGTCGTCGCTGGTGGCGGCGAGCATCGGGCGGATCGGCTGGCCGACCACGAGTCCGACCTCGGCCAGCCCGGCCTCGCCCGCGGTCGCCGCGATGCTCGCGGCGGCCGCCGTCGAGCCGAGCAGCATCGACGCGCGTCGGACCGCCCCTGGAGCGACCTCGAACGACTCCGCGACGGCGTCCATCATGACTCCGTCGAGGGCACCCTGGCGGAGCTCACCGGCGATCAGGCGACGGAGGAACTCCTGCTCGGTGCTGGTCGCGCGGCCGAGCAACTCGGCGAGCAACTGGCGACGACGGTCCTGGCTGCCGGAGCCGGCCAGCCTGCTCATCGTGTCGAAAGCCGCGTCGACCTCGGCGACGGTGAGGCTGCTCGACGGGGCGCTGGGTGGGAGGTCCTGGAGCGTGGCCCAACCGACGCCGGTGCGACGCTGCCGCAGCGCGCCGGACAGGTAGGTCACCACGATCGCGACATCGTCGGGGTGGCAGTCCCGGAGCAGCTGGGCGATCGCCGCCCGCTTGGCGAGCCGGGATCGCGTGGCGCCGACGGCAGCCGACGTCTCGACGAGATCGCCGAACCGCGCGGGTGCGCCGTCGGGCTGGTCAATGGTCACGACGCCATTGTGGGGCCGGGGGCTCCGGCGAGGCAAGCCCGTCGCGCTATGATGCCGGCATGCGCTACGTCGAAGAACGCGACTTCACGCTGCGGCTCGATCTCCGCTGCGAGTTCCCCGAGGCCTACGAGGGCGAGCAAGATGGGTACGCC
>JALDXR010000489.1:0-3387 GCA_032154865.1 Nocardioidaceae bacterium | reverse complement strand
GTTGTCGCAGCTGATGGTGTCGGCTCCCACGGCAGCGACGTAACCGCCGCCCGTCCGGGCCTCGAGCCGGTCGATGCGGGTGCTCATCCGCACCGGCAGATCGAAGTGCAGCGCATAACGCTCCAGGTAGTCCGCCACCTCGTCCTTCTGTGGGTAGTGCCACCGGTCGGCGGGGAAGGCGAGACCGGGCAGGCCGTCGTACTTCGCCGGCGTATAGAGCCGCAGGGTGTCCCACTGCTGCCGCCAGTTGTCGCCGACTCGCTCATTCCCGTCGACGATGAGGAACGGACGTCCCCGTCGCTTGAGGTGGTATCCCGTCGACAACCCGGCCTGGCCGGCGCCGATGATCAGTGTCTCCACGTGCTGGTTGGTCATTTTGTGCCTCCTGTGCGTCACCGATGACGCTAGGAAGCGCGGGCGGATGTCGGCGTCGGGCAGACATCCCATCTTCAGCTGGGAGCTCGTGGGTGGTTCTGCGTAGAGACCGACTAGCGCAGCCAGCGGCGCAGGTACGCGTCCAGGCCGAAGAGGTCGTCGCTGCCGCGGTAGGCCACGTGGCCGTCCGGTCGGACCAGGAAGTGCGCGGGCGTCAGGTCGCGCAGGCCGAGACGGCGGCTGACCTCGCCGGTCAGGTCATGCAGCGCTCGGGCGCCTTCGTCGCGACTGAGGAGGTGGACCGTGACCAGGTCCGGGTATCGCTGTTCGATCTCGGCCCGGATCGTCAGTGGCCACGTGGCGACTGATCCGTACAGCAGGAGGTGGAATCCCGGACTGCCGAGCACGGCGTGGAGTGTGGTCGGAGAGCCGTCGACGCGGAGCGGCCCGTCGGGCATCCGGTCGCCGGGCCGGGGTCCGTGAGCCGGTGGGTTCGGGCCGTCGACCGACAACGGGCTTTTTCGGTAGCGGATCGCAAGCTCGGAGACGGTGCGGAAGCCGTACGCCCGAACCCGCCGGAATCGGACCGCGAGCGGCACGATACGCGGCACCACGTGGGAGCGAACGAGCTGGATCAGCGGGTTCGTCGAGGTGGCGAACATGAACGCCCGATCGGTGAAACGGAGCACCTGGCGCCCGACCGGAGCGCGTTCGGACTCATAGGTGTCGAGGATCGCCGGATCGGCTCGGCCGTTGACGGCGAGGGCGAGCTTCCAGCCCAGGTTGAGGCTGTCCTGGATGCCGGTGTTCATGCCCTGACCGCCGGCCGGACTGTGGATGTGCGCGGCGTCGCCGGCGAGGAACACCCGGCCGGCGCGGTAGCGGGTCGCGCCGCGCTTGTGCAGCCGGAAGTTCGCCATCCAGACCGGGTCGCGCAGCCGTACCTGCCCGGCGGTGTGGTTGTCGACCAGCGCCTGCACCTCCTCCAGCGTGATGGAGAGATCCGGCGGCGGCGCGTCCGTCGGCGAACGCATTCCCAGCACCCGCCAGGTCGTCGGCGAGCCCAACGGGAAGAAGAACAGCAGGCCACGTGGCGCGAGGAAGGCGTGCGCCGAGTCGGGTTCGATCCCGTCGGCCTCGACATCGGCCAGCACGAACGTCTGCGGGTACGACAGGCCCTCGAACTCGATCCCGGACTGCGCCCGCACCGTACTCCACGCGCCGTCGCAGCCCACGACGTAGCGGGCCCGGATCAGCTCCTCACGGCCCTCGGCATACCGCAGCCGGCAGCTGACGTCACGGTCGTTCTGGCGCAGCTCGACGAGCTCGACACCGCGCTCGAGCGTGACGCCTCGGCCAGCGAGGTGCTCCCCCAGCACCTGCTCGGTCACGGCCTGCGAGAGGAACAGCAGGTACGGATAGGCCGTGTCCTCGATCCCGAAGTCGAACAAGCGGACCGTGATCGTCCGGGCGCCGATGTGCATCCGTACCCGGATGCCGCGATTCCCGCGCTCGAGGAGCCGCTCGGTCACGCCGTACCTCGCCAGCACCTCCAGCGTGCGCGGCTGGACGGCCAGCGCCCGCGACTCGTGCACCCGGTCCAGAGCCTGGTCGACGATCCGGAATCTCGTCCCGTACTCCACCAGCTGGGTGGCGAGCGCCAGACCGGTCGGCCCCGCTCCGACCACGAGCACGTCGAGCAGTTCGGCGTCGTCGGCCTCATCGCGAGCGGTCATACCAGCACGATGCCACCACCACGGCCGCCGGCCGCAGCATCAGAGCGTCAGATGCGGGCCGAAAGGCCCATGAAAACCGGGACCTCGTTTCTTAGATTGCTGCTTGTGTGGCGTGCCGCGTTCGGGCAACGAGTCACGGAGCGACCGCCACACGCGCATGCGGCGCTGCCGCGTCGCGTGGAGCGGCCCTTCCGATCGACCACCTTCGCCACGAAAGGACCCGCCTCATGGCCGCATTACCCAACATCGTCCTTGTCCACGGAGCCTGGGCCGACGGCTCGTGCTGGAGCAGCGTGATCGAGCGCCTGCAGGCCGACGGTTACCGCGTCACCGCTCCTCAGCTGCCGGAGACCTCGCTCGCCGACGACGTCGCGAGGGTCCGCCATGTGCTGACCCGTCAGGACGGCCCGACCGTTCTCGCCGCCCACTCGTACGGCGGTCAGGTCATCACCTCGCTCGGCACCGACGCCCCGAACGTCGTCGCCCTCGTCTACATCGCGGGCTTCGGGCTCGACGAAGGCGAGTCGATCGGCGCGCTGCTGCAGCAAGGTCCCCCGACCCCAGGGGTGGCGCATGTCGACATCGACTCGAAGGGCTTCGGCTGGATCCCCGAGGACGACTTCCTCGGCCATTTCGCTGCCGACATCGATCCGGTCAAGGCGAAGACGATGTACGCCGTACAGCAGCCGCTGCACGTGTCCACGTTCGACGACGTGATGGGCACTCCGGCGTGGAAGGCACTCCCCTCGTGGTACCTGGTCGCCCAGAACGACGAGGTGATCCCACCCGAGGCCGAGCGGCAGTTCGCCAAGCGGATGGGCGCCGACATGGTCGAGATCGTGAGCGGACACTGCGCGATGGTCTCCCATCCCGAGGAGACGTACGAGCGGATCGTGGCCGCGGCAAGGGCTGTCGCCTAGCCTTAGCCACCATGGAACGCGCCTGCTTCGTCATGCAGATCCGCCCTGGCCTGGAAGAGGAGTACAAGCGTCGCCACGACGAGATCTGGCCCGACATGGTGGAAGCACTACAGGCTTCGGGCTTCACGAACTACACGCTGTTCCGCCGGGGCACCAGCGTCTACGCGTACCTCGAATGCCAGCCCGATCGGGCAACCGCCTTCACCGCCATGGACGCCACCGACGTCAACCGGCGCTGGCAGCAGTGGATGTCCGACGTCATCGAGTCGATCACCGACGCCGAGGGCGACCCGTTCTGGGCCGACGAGGTCTGGCATCTGGACTGAGTGCAGCGCCGGACCTTCGCGAATCAGCCG
>JALDXR010000059.1:0-11590 GCA_032154865.1 Nocardioidaceae bacterium | reverse complement strand
GGCGTCGTCGAGCCACAGCGGTCGCTCGGCGCCGACCTCCATGCAGCACACCCGGCTGGTCGGCGGCTTGGCGGCGAGCTCGTCGAGCGGCACCGGCGCCGGATGGGCATGGGTAACCATCGCACGGTCGTCGTCGAAGGCCAGCGAGACGGTGACGGGGGAGTGCCACCCCTCGAACCGGCGCGAGTGCGACAGGTCGATGTCCTCGGTGTCCTCGAGCAGCGACCAGCAGAAGTCGCCGTAGACGTCACCGCCGAAGGCGGCCGCGAGCGAGGTGCGCATGCCCAGGCGCGAGCACGCGACCGCGAGGTTCGCCGCGCCGCCGGGGCTGGAGCCCATGCCGTCGGTCCAGACCTCGTGGCCGCCGCTGGGCGCGTTGAGCATGCCGGTGAACACGATGTCCAGGAACACCGTGCCGGACATGAAGACGTCGATGTCGTGAGCCGTCGTGGCGACGGTGCCGTCATGGGCGGATTCGGTCACCGTTCACCTCCTGCAGAGGAGTCTCATGCATTCCGCTCACTTCTGGCAAGAGTTGATCGGTATCGATTGGACGTGCGCATGCTCAGGTTGGGCTCAGGCGCGAGCGCTGCCAGTTCGCGTGATCATTGTGGGCATAGCCTTGTCCGAAATTGACTGATACTGTCTGCGGCGTGCTCGCTCAGCGTCGCTACGACCGGATCCTGGACGCCGTCCGGGCCGACGGTCCGATCGAGGTCCGGGCGCTCGCCGAGTTGCTCAACGTCAGCGAGGCGACCGTCCGGCGCGACCTGAGCCGGATGCAGCGATCCGGTCTGATCAAGCGAGTACGCGGGGGCGCCGCCCTCGGCACGGCCAGCGAGCCGTCGTACGCGCAGGTCGCCTCGCGTGACCACGTCGACAAGGACGCCATCGCCGCCGCCGCGGCCGAGCTCGTCCACGAGGGCGACGTCGTGCTGCTCGACATCGGCACCACCGTCCACGGTCTCGCCGCCCGGTTGCACGGGCGCGCGGTCACGATCGTGACATCGAGCCTCGCCGTCTACGACGAGCTGGCCAACGACGAGGCGGTGGAGCTGATCCTGCTCGGCGGCGCCGTACGGCGTAACTACCGGTCTCTGGTCGGCTTCCTCACCGAGCAGGCGCTGCGTCAGATCCATGCGCAGCGGCTGTTCCTCGGCACCAGCGGTATCCGGCCGGACGGGACCGTGCTCGACACGACGACGGTCGAGGTGCCGCTCAAGCAGGCCATGCTCCACGCGGTCGACGAGGTCGTGCTGCTCGCCGATCCCAGCAAGTTTCCGGGCAGCGGCCTGGCCCGGGTGTGCGGGCCGGAGGCCATCGACATCCTCGTGTGCCGCGCGCCGGACGGCGATCCCACCGTCGCCGTCTTCGAAGACATCGGCTGCCAGGTCGTGCGAGCGTGACCGGGACGGGGCTCCGGCTGACCGTGCTCGGTGGTGGTGGCTTCCGGGTGCCGCTGGTCTATCGCGCCTTGTGCGAGGAGGACGGCGACGGCGCCCGGGTCGGGGAGGTCGTGCTGCACGACGTCGACGCCGCCCGGCTGCGCCTGATGAGATCCGTGCTGGCGCACGTCGAGTCGAAGGCCGGGGGCGGCCCGGCGCCGCGCGTGACCGTGACGACCGACCTGACCGAGGCGCTGCGCGGCGCCGACTTCGTCTTCTCGGCGATCCGAGTCGCGGGACTCCGGGGCCGCGTCTGCGACGAGCGGTTCGCCATGGCGGCCGGCGTCATCGGCCAGGAGACGACCGGCGCCGGAGGCGTCTGCTACGGCCTGCGCACAGTGCCCGAGGCATTGCGCGTCGCGTCCGCGATCCGTGACGTCGCGCCCGAGGCCTGGACGATCAACTTCACCAACCCGGCCGGCATGGTGACCGAGGCGATGAGTGCCGTGCTGGGCGACCGCGTCGTCGGCATCTGCGATTCCCCGGTCGGCTTGTGTCGTCGCGCGGCACGGGCGCTCGACGTCGACCCCAGCGCTGCGGTGCGGTTCGACTACGCCGGCCTCAACCATCTCGGGTGGCTGAACCGGGTCCTGGTCGACGAGGTCGATGTCTTGCCGGGTCTGCTGGCCGACCCCGAACGGCTCACCCGGATCGAGGAGGGCCGGCTGTTCGGGCCCGACTGGCTTCGCACGCTCGGCGCGATCCCCAACGAATACCTCTGGTACTGGTACTTCCGCGCCGACGCCCTCGCCGCCGAGCAGTCCGCCAAGGAGACCCGTGGCGAGTTCCTGCTCCGGCAGCAGGGCGCGTTCTACGACGCGGTCGACGACGACGATCCGGCTGCGGCGTACGCGTTGTGGGATCGGACCCGTCGGGAGCGCGAGGTCTCGTACATGGCCGACAGCCGGGAGATCAGCGGCGCCGGCGAGCGGGACACCGACGACCTCGACGGCGGTGGCTACGACCAGGTCGCGCTCGCGCTGCTCCGGGCGATCGCCCGCGACGAGCCGGCCTCGCTGATTCTCAACGTACGCAATCGCGGCGCCCTGCCGTTCCTCGACGACGACGCGGTGGTCGAGGTGCCCTGCCGGGTCGATGCGGGTGGCCCGGACGCGGTCGGCGTCGGGCCGTTGAGCATGCACGCCCAGGGGCTCGTGACGGCCGTCAAGGACGTGGAGCGTACGACGATCGAGGCTGCTCGATCCGGATCGCGGGACCTCGCCGTACGCGCGCTCGCGGTGCATCCGCTGGTCGGCTCGGTGCCGACCGCCCGGCGCATCCTCGAAGCCCAGCTGGACGGGCTGCCGGAGCTCGCCGCCGTGTTCAGGCGCGAGCGCCCGCGCCCGTGATCGGCGAGCCGACCAGAGCGACGCCGGCCTCCTCGAGCGCCTTGAGGGTCAAGGGGAGCCGATCCGGGTTGACCGCGGCGGTCAGGTCGAGCAGGACCTTGACCTGGAAGCCCTCGCTCGCGGCGTCCAGCGCCGTCTCCCGGACGCAGTAGTCGGCCGTGAGGCCGCAGATGTCGACCTCGTCGATCTCGTGCTTGCGCAGCCATTCGGCCATGCGCAGCTCCTCGCTGCCCGGGCGACCGGGCCGAACCCCTTCGAAGCCGGAGTACGCCGCCTCGCGCTCTCCCTTGGCGAAAACGGCGTCGAACGGCTGCGGGTCGAGGTTGGGATGGAACGCGGCACCGGCCGTCCCCACGACGCAGTGCGGCGGCCACGAGTCGATGAAGTCAGGCCGGTCGGAGAAGTGGTCACCGGGATCGATGTGGTGGTCCTGGGTCGCGACGATCACCGCGTAGTCACCGAGTCCGGCGCGCTCGTCCGGCGGCGTCTCCGACCACTCCTTGAGCTTCTGGCCGATCTGGTACGCCACCTCGGCACCACCGGCAACCGCCAGGCTGCCGCCTTCGCAGAAGTCGTTCTGTACGTCGACGATGATCAACGCGCGCGCCATGCCCGCCACGTTACTCCTGCGATGATCGGTCACTCGTGGTGCGGCGACGGGTCCCTCGTCGTACCGTGCGGAGTGACGTACTCCGTCGGGATCGCCGGCTCGCCCCGGGTCAGGTGACGCGCGTCGAGCGGCAGCTCGGCGACGACGCGGCGATGCCGATCGCGCGCTGCGTCGAGCGTCTCGTCGTGGACGCGGGTCCCTTTGCTCACAAGCGGGACGAGCAGTTCGCGCTCCTGCTCCGATCCGGACGGCGGCACACCGACTCGGATCTCCTCGGCCTCGGCGACGCCGTCCGGACCGTGCCGACGGGTCGCCCACTTGCGGCCGCCGATGCTGGACTTGTGGCTGCTCAGCTTGGCGACCGGCGTCAGTGGTGCGTCGGAGCCGGGATCGCCGCGAGCGACGAGCTTGTAGACGAAGCCACAGGTCGGGTGGCCGGAGCCGGTGACGAGCGCCGTACCCACGCCGTAGCCGTCGACCGGAGCGGCTGCGAGCCCGGCCAACGCGTACTCGTCGAGGTCGCTCGTGACGATGATCTTCGTGTGCTGGGCGCCGAGCCCGTCGAGCTCGCGGCGGACCTCGTGGGCCAGGTGCGGCAGGTCGCCCGAGTCGATGCGGACCGCGCCGAGCTCCGGACCGGCGACCTCGACGCCGACCCGGACCGCCTCGCCGATGTGGTAGGTGTCGACGAGCAGCGTCGTGCCGGTGCCGAGGGAGTCGACCTGGGCCGCGAACGCCGCCCGCTCCGTGTCGTACAGCAGCGTGAACGCATGGGCGCTGGTGCCGACGGTCGGGATGCCGTACGCCCGGCCGGCCGCGAGGTTCGACGTCGCATCGAAGCCCGCGATGTACGCCGCCCGCGCCGCTGCCAGGGCCGCCTGCTCATGCGTACGCCGTGAGCCCATCTCGAGGATGGGTCGCCCACCGGCCGCGCCGGTCATCCGCGACGCAGCTGACGCGATCGCCGAGTCGTGGTTGTAGATGCTCAGCAGCAGCGTCTCCAGCAGAACGCACTCACCGAAGGTTCCCTCCACGATGAGCAGCGGAGAGCCGGGGAAGTACGCCTCGCCCTCGGCATAACCCCAGACGTCACCGGAGAACTCGTAGGACGCCAGCCAGTCGAGTGTCGGCGCGTCGACGATGTTCTCCGCGCGGAGATGTCCCAGCACGTCGGCGTCGAAGCGGAAATCGTCCAGTGCGTCGAGGGCACGCCGAGCGCCGGCGACGATGCCGTAGCGACGGCCGTCCGGCAACGCGCGGCCGAACAGCTCGAACACGGTGCGGCGGTCGGCGGTGCCACTGCGCAGGGCGGCCTGGAGCATCGTGAGCTCGTACCGATCCGTGAGCAGCGCCGTGGACGTCACCGCCCCAGGGTAGGACGCGGCGCGCACCATCACCGGCACCTACGGGACAATGCTGCCGTGGCCGCGCCGATGCCGACCGAGGTGGAACCCACCGAGCTCGAGAAACCCGAATCCGAAGAGGTCGTCGAGCTCGATACGCCGTGGGTCACTCTGGTGTGGAACGATCCGGTGAACCTGATGTCGTACGTCGCCTACGTGTTCCGCAGCTACTTCGGCTATCCGAAGACCAAGGCCGACAAGCTCATGCTGCAGGTGCATCACGAAGGCAGGGCAGTCGTGTCGACCGGTACCCGCGAGGAGATGGAACGCGACGTGGAGGCAATGCACGGGTACGGCTTGTGGGCGACCTTGCAGAAGGCGGACGCGTGAAACGGTTTCGCGGTCGCCGTCGCGGTGGCGCCCATGCCGAGTTCGAGCAGCCGGAGGCGCGGCTGATCGCCAACCTGGCCGCTCAGGTCGCCGAGCTGCTCGGCAACGAGTCGAGCACCTCCAAGCCGGAGGACCCGTTGGCCGACCTCGTCGACATCGACGGCTCGGCGCAGCCGCCCGACGATCCGGTGCTGCGTCGCCTGTTGCCCGACGCCTATCGCGACGACGATGAGGGCGCCGCCGACTTCCGCCGCTTCACCGAGCGCGGTCTGCGGGAGACCAAGTCACGCAACGCCCAGATCCTGATCGAGAGCCTGATCGCCGGCGGCATGAGCGAGCCGATCGTCGCCGACGACGGGGGTGACGTCGAGGCACCGGCCGAGCCGCGGGTCGAGGTGGAGCTCGACGCCGACGGCGCCCAGGCCTGGTTACGGGCCCTCACCGACATTCGGCTGGCGCTCGCGACCCGGCTCGGCATCGAGCAGGACGACGAGCAGCGCTGGGCGACGCTGCCCGAGGACGACCCGGAGTCGTACGTCCATGACATCTACGACTGGCTCGGCTACGTCCAGGAGACGCTGGTCCACGCGATCGACTGACGGCCGGACGGGGTCGCGGGACCGCGCCGTACGGCGTCTCGGCATCCGGACGGTACGATTCGGCCGGGCCGCGGCTCTACCCTCGAAGCGTGCTCATCATCCAGGCGGCGATCCGCGACGAGATCGTGGCGCATGCCCGCCGGGATCATCCCGACGAGGCGTGCGGTGTCGTCGCGGGCGCGGCCGGGTCGGATCGGCCGACCCGGTTCATCCCGATGCGCAACGCCGCCCAGTCGCCGACGTTCTACGAGTTCGACTCCGTCGACCTGCTCCGGCTCTACCAGGAGATGGAGGATCGCGACGAGGAGCCGGTGGTGATCTACCACTCCCACACCGCGACCGGGGCGTACCCCTCCCGCACCGACATCGGTCTCGCCCAGGAGCCGGGCGCCCACTACGTGCTCGTGTCGACCGCCGACGGTGCGCACGAGAGCGGTCCGGTCGAATTTCGGTCCTACCGCATCGTCGACGGAGAGGTGACCGAGGAGGACGTGACCGTGGTCTCGTCGTACTCGGAGGTGGATGACGTTGCCTCCCCCAAGCGTTAGCACCATCGAAACCCCACTGATTCAGGAGAGATGATGGCGATCGAGGTCAGGGTCCCGACGATCCTGCGCACCTACACCGGCGGCGAGAAGGCCGTCACGGCGCAGGGCGGCACGTTGGCCCAGCTCATCGACGACGTCGATGCGAGCAACCCCGGCGTCAAGGAACGGCTTGTCGACGAGTCCGGTATCCGCCGGTTCATCAATGTTTACGTCAATGACGAGGACGTCCGGTTCACCGGCGGGCTCGACACGGCGGTCGCCGACGGCGACACGGTCGTGATCCTGCCGGCTGTGGCGGGGGGCTGACCAGCCTGATGCGCCACGACACCCTCCTGGACTCGGTCGGCGACACCCCGCTGGTCGGGCTCCCACGGCTGTCGCCGTCCCCGGACGTACGGCTGTGGGCCAAGCTCGAGGACCGCAATCCCACCGGCTCGGTCAAGGACCGCGTCGCACTCGCGATGGTCCAGCGTGCCGAGAAGGAGGGCCGGCTCCGCCCCGGCTGCACCCTGCTCGAACCGACGTCGGGCAACACCGGCATCTCGCTCGCCATGGTGGCCAAGCTGCGCGGCTACCGGCTCGTCTGTGTCCTGCCGGAGAACACCTCGGAGGAGCGGCGGCAGCTGCTTCGCATGTGGGGTGCCGAGATCGTCTCGACCCCGGCCGCCGGTGGGTCCAACGAGGCCGTCCGGATCGCCAAGCAGATCGGCGCCGAGCACCCCGACTGGGTGATGCTCTACCAGTACGGCAACCCGGCCAACGCCGACGCCCATCGCGAGGGCACCGGACCCGAGCTGCTCGCCGACCTGCCCGAGATCACCCACGTCGTCGCCGGTCTCGGCACCACCGGGACCCTGATGGGCCTCGGCCAGTTCTTCCGCGAGCACAAGCCCGAGGTGCGCATCGTCGCCGCCGAGCCGCGCTACGGCGAGTTGGTCTACGGACTGCGCAACCTCGACGAGGGCTTCGTCCCCGAGCTCTACGACGACTCGCTGATCGATGCCCGATTCTCGGTGGGCTCACGCGACGCCGTACGCCGGGTGCGGGAGTTGCTCGACTCCGAGGGCATCTTCGCCGGCCTCTCGACCGGCGCCATCCTGCATGCCGCGCTGGCCCAGGCGGCCCGGGCGGTCGAGGCGAAGCAGCGGGCCGACATCGCGTTCGTCGTCGCCGACGGGGGCTGGAAGTATCTGTCGACCGGTGCCTACGAGGGCACCGTGGAGGACGCCGAGGAGCGGCTCGAAGGGCAGCTCTGGGCCTGACCCGGATAGTCTTCAGGCGTAGGCGTCGGAGACCCAGTGGGGGCGCGAAGTGCGCGACATTCCGGTACGAGAGATCGTCGTCTTCTCGGGCAACGGGCATCCCGAACTCGCGCAGCGCATCTGCGCCGAGCTCGGGGTCGAGCTGTCGCCGGTCGACATCGTCCGCTTCAGCAACGACTGTCTTCAGGTGCAGCTGCGCGCCAACTGCCGGCAGCGCGACGTCTACATCGTGCAGCCGCTGGTGCCGCCGACGCAGGAGCACCTGATGGAGCTGCTGTTGATGCTCGACGCGGCGCGCGGGGCGTCCGCGGCGCAGGTGACGGCCGTGATTCCGTTCTACGCCTACGCCAGATCGGACAAGAAGGATGCCTCCCGCATCTCGATCGGTGGCCGCCTCGTGGCCGACCTGCTGGTCGCGGCCGGTGCCGATCGGGTGCTCACGATGACCCTGCATGCGCCGCAGGTGCACGGATTCTTCTCGGTCCCGGTCGACCATCTGACCGCGATCGGCGAGCTGGCCGAGCACTTCCGCGGCCGCGACCTGACGGACACGGTCGTCGTGTCGCCCGACCTCGGCGCCGCGAAGTCGGCGACGCACTTCGCCCGGCTGCTCGGGCTGCCCGTGGCGGCGGGGAGCAAGCGCCGGCTCAGCGACGACCGAGTGGTCATCGACGCCATCGTCGGTGACGTGGCCGGCAAGCAGGTGATCGTTCTCGACGACGAGATCGCGACCGGCGGCTCGATCGTGGAGCTTCTCGACCGGCTCGCCGAGCACGGCTGCGGCGATGCCGCGATCGCCTGCACCCACGGACTGTTCACCGGCAAGGCGGTGCCACGGCTCAGTCGGCACCCCCGGGTGACGGAGGTTGTGACGACGGACACAGTGCCGGCGCCGACCGACTGGCCGGACCTGCGGGTCAAGTCCGTGGCCGGGCTCTTCGCCGAGGCGATGCGCCGGATCCACGCCGGTGAGTCGGTCAGCAGCCTGTTCGACGGCGTCGACCCGACGCACGGGCCGCCGCAGCCCAAGCTGCCCCTCTAGGCGTACGCATGCCCGACGGGCGTAAGTGCGGCGACTCACGTGTGGCGTGGGCCGCATCTTGACCCAGAACGGGCCGGGACGGTTCTAGGCTGTCGCCTTGTGGCAGACGCACCGATTGGCATCTTCGATTCCGGCTTCGGGGGACTCACCGTCGCCCGCGCGGTGCTCGACCAGCTGCCGCACGAGCCGGTGCTCTATCTCGGCGACACCGCGCGCCAGCCGTACGGACCGAAGCCGATCGCCGAGGTTCGCGAGTACGCGCTCGAATGCCTCGACCATCTCGTCACGCGCGGCGTCAAGGCGCTGGTGATCGCGTGCAACTCGGCGAGTGCCGCCATGCTCCGTGACGCCAGAGAGCGCTATGAGGTGCCGGTGGTCGAGGTGATCCTGCCGGCGACCCGACGGGCCGTCGCCGCGAGCCGCAACAACCACGTCGGCGTGATCTGCACCCGCTCGACCGCCTCCAGCCAGGCCTATGACGACGCCTTCGCGGCCGCACCCCAGATCACCTTGCACACCCAGGTCTGTCCACGCTTCGTGGAGTTCGTCGAGCAAGGCGTCACGAGCGGACCGGAGCTGCTCGCGGCCGCGCACTCCTACCTCGACCCACTGGTCGACGACGGAGTCGACACCCTCGTCCTCGGGTGTACGCACTATCCGTTGCTGACCGGCGTGATCTCGTACGTCATGGGCGACGAGGTGACTCTGATCTCGAGTGCCGACGAGACCGCCAAGGAGGTCTACCGGCTACTCGTACACCACGGGCTCGAGCGTCACGACTCGCTCCCCGAGCCGAAGCACCAATTCCTGACGACCGGTCAGCCGCAAGAGTTCCGCGATGTCGGCCGGCGCTTCCTCGGTCCGGAGCTCGACCTGGTCGACCAGTTCGCATGGGTGGGCGCATGAGACTCACGATCGTCGGCTGCTCCGGCTCGTTCCCCGGCCCCGACTCGCCGGCCAGCTCCTACCTCGTCGAGGCGCCCTACGACGGCCGCACGTACCGGCTGCTGCTCGACCTCGGCAATGGTGCGCTCGGCCACCTGCAGCGCCACATCGACCCGCTCGACGTCGACGCGATCGCGGTGTCGCATCTGCATCCCGACCACTTCTTCGACCTGGCGTCCCTCTACGTGCATCGTCGCTATCACCCGAAGGCCCCGCATCCCCAGGTCCCGGTGTTCGGTCCGTCCGACACCGCGGTCCGGCTGGCGCGCGCGTACGACCTTCCGGAGGACCCGGGGATGACCGAGGAGTTCGACTTCACCACATGGCGGACCGACGGGTCGGTCGAGTTGGGCCCGTTCGAGGTACGAGTGGCGCGGATGGCGCATCCGGTGGAGACGTACGGCATGCGGATCCAGGCGGAAGGAGCGACCCTGGCGTACTCGGGGGACACCGGGCCGTGCCAGGCCCTGGTGACATTGGCCGACGGAGCCGACGTGCTGCTGGCCGAGTCGGCCTTCGTCGAGTCCGAGGACCATCCGGCCGACCTGCATCTCACCGGTCGGGACGCAGCCAACCATGCGACCTGGGCCGGCGTAGACCGACTGCTGCTGACCCACATCCCGCCGTGGACCGACCCCGCCGAGGTGTTCGCGGACGCCCGGCCGGCCTTCGACGGGCCGATCGAGCTGGTCGCCGCGGGCGCGACCTATGACATCTGATCGGCTCCCCGGAGCCACTACGCCCCGTAACGCCCGTAGGGTCGATTGACATGAGCCGAGCGGACGGACGAGCGCCCGACGAACTGCGACCGGTGCGCATCACGCGCGACTGGCTGGACCATGCCGAGGGTTCGGTCCTGGTCGAGTTCGGCCGGACCCGGGTGCTGTGTGCCGCCTCGGTCACCGAGGGCGTGCCGCGCTGGCGCAAGGGATCCGGGCTCGGCTGGGTGACCGCGGAGTACGCGATGCTGCCGCGGGCGACGCATACCCGGTCCGACCGCGAGTCGGTCAAGGGCCGGCTCGGTGGCCGTACCCACGAGATCTCCCGCCTGGTCGGCCGGTCCTTGCGGGCCGTCGTCGACTACAAGGCGCTCGGCGAGAACACGATCGTGGTCGACTGTGACGTACTCCAGGCCGACGGCGGCACGCGTACCGCGGCGATCACGGGCGGCTACGTCGCCCTCAGCGATGCGGTGGCCCATCTGCGGGAGCGCAGGGCGCTGGTCGCCGAGCCGCTGCGGGGCAGTGTCGCCGCGGTCTCGGTCGGCGTCGTCGGCGGCATCTCCCTGCTGGACCTGGCCTACGACGAGGATGTCAACGCTGACACCGACATGAACGTCGTCATGACAGGGGAAGGCAGATTCGTCGAAGTGCAGGGAACTGCCGAGGGCGAACCGTTCGATCGGGCGCTTTTGGATGAGATGCTGGGATTAGCGTCGTCGGGATGTGTCGAACTCACTAGGCTGCAGCGGCGCGCCTTGGGTGAAGGGGCAGGAACATGAAGCAGGTCCTTCTGGCCAGTCACAATGCGAGGAAGCTGAAGGAGCTGCGGCGAATACTCGTCGACGAGTTGCCCGACATCGAGGTACTGGGGCTTGACGACGTCGACGCCTACGACGAGCCGGCCGAGACGGAGTACACCTTCGAGGGCAACGCCCTCATCAAGGCCCGGGCGGCCGTCAAGATCACCGGGCTCCCCGCGATCGCCGACGACTCCGGCATCTGCCTCGACGCGCTCAACGGCATGCCGGGTGTCCTGTCGGCCCGCTGGGCGGGGCTCCCGAAGGCGGATCGCGGGGTGCGCGACACCGCCAACAACCGGCTGCTGCTGGCCCAGACCGCCGACGTACCCGACAACAAGCGCCAGGCCGAGTTCCGGTGCGCTGTCGCGTTCGTACTTCCCGACGGCAGCGAGCATCTCGAGATCGGCGTGCTGCGGGGCCGGCTGCTCCGCGAGCCGCACGGCCGCGGCGGGTTCGGCTACGACCCGATCTTCCTGGCCGACGGGCAGAAGGTCAGCAACGGCGAGCTGTCCGCCGCCGCCAAGGACGCGATCAG
>JALDXR010000488.1:0-3401 GCA_032154865.1 Nocardioidaceae bacterium | reverse complement strand
CACCGACCACGGTGAGGACGATCAGCAGGACCGCGACCGGCGCGAAGCAGACCCGCAACCCGAACAGCATCCGCCGATCCGGGTTGGTCACATCGCCGAACCGATACCGGTCGTGCTGGCCGCCTCCGTGAACCGGTCCGCTGCCCGCGCGAGTGTCCGTACTTTGCGGATGATCTCACCCGACCCGGCTCGTGGGAGGCCTGTCCGGTCGAGTTCGTTGCTCGCGTCGTTCATGGCCCGGATCGCGTCTTCGACCTTCACGAGCATCGTCCGCCAGTAGAACTGGTTCTCGACGTTCGAGTGCAGCCGCCGCTCCCGGCTCTCTTCGGTACGGGTCGGGATCTTCTGCTCGCGGTTCCATGCGCGTTCCCGTTCACGGTGCCGGCGGTCCGCATGCTTCTCCTGCACCTTCTGAACCACAGGTGCGTCGGCGACCTTCTTGTCCTTCAACAGCTCGGCAACGAACTTCGCCCGTGCCTCAGGCACGCTCGGCACCAGCGTGCGGTTGGCGTTGTCGGTTCGCACCTTCGCCATCTCGTCGGAGAACGATGGCCGCGGCCGTATGTCCGAGGCGGCTCGCCACACCTGCAGATGACGGCTAACGGTTGATCGATTGCAGCCGACCTCCTCGGCGATCTCCTGCTGTGTCCAGCCGTAGTCGTCAGCGAGTTCGGCTATCCCTTCGGCCGCTTCCCACTGCGCGGCGTCGCCGGCCTTGAGTGCACGCTTCACCTTGGCGACCGCATTACGGGCACTCACGACGCCACCTCCTCTTGATCGGCAAACCACTGTCGAAGTTCGGCAAGGCCTTCCTCACGATCCAGGTCGAACATCTCGACCGGATAACACATCTCCAGGTGCGCGTCGTACCAGCGATTCAGGAGATCGACAGCCTCCGGGTCGTTGCTGTCAACTGGCCCCATGCTCATGAAGTGGTCGGGATCCATGCCTGTCATCGCGACCACGAACCGGAGGCTCATGCTGCACCGGCTTGGAGTTGCTTCGACCAGGTGATCGTGAGCTGCTCGAGGAACGACTCGCAGCGCGGTGCCATGTCCGGCTGGCGGGCCACGACGAGTTCCTTCAACGCGATGGTGCTGTTGACGAGCGAGTCCGCCCGCCTCTGCCGTGGTTCCAGCACGTAGCGGTCCAGCACGTCATGGTCGCCGGACAAGAACCGAGTGCTGACTGTCATCGCCTTGTGCTCGCCTTCGATATCGATGGTGAGCCGGGCACGTTTGCCGCAGAGCAGGTAGCCATTACTCAGCGCGGTTTGGACCCGGCCTCGCGCGCCGGTCCCGAGCAACGGCTTCACATAGTCGATCAGCGTCTCGTCGCTGTGACCGATGAGGCCGGAGACGAGCTGCCCGATCGTGACCTCGACAGCCGCGATGTCGTCAAGGTTGCCGGCCACATGCTGCGCTTCTAGGCGTTGCGCGAGCAGCTTCGCGAACGCTCCGTTGTCAACGCGGTCGTCGGTCCAGGCTCCGAGTGCCTGCAACGCGGCCCGCGTTTCACTACTGACGATCAATGCCATCGGGATACCTTTCGGTAGGTCCGCCGAGGGACCGGCGGTGTGCTTGGTAGGTCCCGCCGGACTCGGCGGACCGTTACTGTCGCGCCTCACTGACGACCGAGCAAGGGGACGTTCCGGACATTGCTGCCTAGGCGCGGTAGCGGTGTCCGAACTGGTCCGCCATCGCCGTCACCATCTAGGTCAGCCGTTCCGTTCGGGCGGATCGTTGTCCTGTCCCCATCGGGAACCGATCGCGACACCGACACCGACACCGACGACGAACGCCCAACAGACGAACACGACGACCCATGCGGCACTCATTGGCCGCGGGTGTCCCACGTTGACCGGACGGGGATGCGGGGTCGGGGCAGAGCCGGAAACTAACACCCTCGATTGCCCTCAATCCCGGGACTGTTTGAACGTCTCCAGAGTTTTAGTGAGGATCCGGTATTGGCTGCCGACCTTACGGGCGGGGAGCTCACCGTTTGAGATCAACCTGCGGACGGTTTTCTCGGAGACGCCGAGCTGGTCGGCGGCATCACGGATACTGACAACAAGGGCCGGCAGTTCTGGTTGGGGTTCGGGGTGCGGCGCGTCGTCGACGAGGTCCAGGCGGTACAGCATCGTCGTCGTTCCGTCGTCGACGACCCAACGGTTGTCGGCATGGAACCCGAGGGCGAGGACGTCGGCCGCGTGGAGCGCTTCGTTGAGCTGATCGAAGGTCGGGAATGTGATCGTCTTGATGTGCTTGCCGGGCACGGTCATCCGTCTAGTTGTTGTAGAGGTGGGCGAACTGGTCCGTCATGGCGTCGGCGGCAGACCGGAGCAGGTCGGGGCTGACATGGGCGTAGACGTCAGCGGTGATCGCATAGCGGGCATGGCCCAACACCTTCGAGATCACTTCGAGGGGGACACCACGGGCGAGCATCAACGTCGCGGCGGTATGTCTGGTGGCGTGGAACCGGCGCGGTTCGACGCCGGCGGCTTCGCAGAGTGGTTTCCACCAGCGGGCCGTCAGGTTGTGGCGGCTGATCGTGGTGCCGACGATCGTCGCGAAGACGAGGTCGGGGTCGCCCCATACGTCCGCCTGCATCCGCTCGACCCGCTGCGCGGCCTTGTGTTCCTGCAACGCCCCGAGTGCCGGTGCGGGGAGTGGGATGGTCCGCACTCCGGCCTTCGTCTTCGCGTCTTTGACTTTCGCGGTTCCGGCTTTCAGGTTCACGTCCGACCATGACAAGTTCAACAGCTCCCCTTGTCGGAACCCGCAGAGCAGCGCGAGGACCGCGAGCGCTTCGAGCCGATCCCCACGCGCGGCGATCAGCACCTTTTCGGCGTCGTCGGGTTCCAGGGCGTCGTCGGTCTTCGGACGCGGTGTCGGCGGCGGGTCGATGAGTGTCGCGACGTTCTGGCTGACGTGCCCACGCCGGTGCGCGATGGTCAGCGCGCGGCGCAGAACGGCCCGGACTTTGATGACCGTTGCCGGTGCGGCACCGCCGGCGACGGCCGTATCGAGTACGTGTTCGACGTGTTCAGGCCGGAGCTTCGCTAACGGCACCGTTCCGAGGTGCGGGATGAGGTGGATGCGGACGATTTCGTCGTACCGTTCGACTGTCGACGGCTTCGCGGTCCGGCCGGCGACATGTGCAACCCAGTAGTCCAGCCAGGGGCCGGTGAGTTCGAGGCCCTTGTCGTCGATGGGTAGGGCGGCGTCGACGCGGTATTGCAAGCCCCGCATCTTCTCGATCATCTCGGACTTGTTCCTCGCTGCGACCCGTCGTCGTCGCCGTTTCCCGTTCGGACCGCGTTCGAGCTCGACGGTCCCGAACCACAGTTTGCGTTTCTGGTCGTAGCTGACGCCGCCCTCCCCGTATCGTCGTGTCGGCAC
>JALDXR010000487.1:0-3408 GCA_032154865.1 Nocardioidaceae bacterium | reverse complement strand
TCCCGATCTCGTCGGCGATCTGCGACTGGGTCATCCCGTAGAAGAAGCGGAGCACCAGGATGCGTTTGTCGCGCGGGTCCAGGGCGGCGAGCAGCGGGCGCAATGACGCTCGGTACTCCACATTGCCCAACTCGGCATCGTCGGCACCGAGGGCCTCGATCATGCTGCTCCCGGCGTCCTCGCGGACGTCGGTCGCGTCGAGCGAGACCGTGCTGTAGGCGTTCGCCGAGGCGAATCCCTCGGCCACGCTCTCCTCGTCGACCCCGAGCCGTTCGGCGATCTCGCCCGTCGTCGGGGCGCGACCGAGCTCCTGGGTGAGCTCGGCGGTCGTCGCGGCCAGCGAGAGTCGCATCTCCTGCAGTCGGCGCGGGACGCGGATCGACCAGCCTCGGTCTCGGAAGTGGCGCTTGATCTCGCCCAGGATCGTCGGCGTCGCGTACGTCGAGAACTCGACGCCACGCTCGTAGGCGAATCGATCGATTGCCTTGAGCAGCCCGATCGTGCCGACCTGAGTGAGGTCGTCGAGCGGCTCGCCGCGATTGACGAACCGGCGGGCCAGGCTGTCGACCATCGGCAGGTGCAGCCGTACCAGGTACTCCCGGAGATCGAGTCGTGCCGGGTCGTTGGGCGACAGCTGCCGGAGCGCGGCGAAAGCGGCTCGGGTCGCGAGCCGGGTGTCTTCTGGCGTGTAGTCGCCGTTTCCGGCGGGGCTGGGATCGAGCGCCCAAGCCAGCAGGGCGTCACGATCGACCAAGCCGCTCATCCACATGGTCATGGCCACCACGCGTTCCCGGTAGGGCGGCGCCCAGAGTGCTCAGCCGGCGTCGCAGCACCCGAAGCCCGGCCACGCGCGGATGGCCCTGTCACGGTGCGACCACGGCTGTGGCCGCTGGCGGTCCTGACGAACACCGCAGCTCCCTGTGCGTCTCGCGTCCGATCTGGCTGCCAGCCAGGTCACACCCCCAGCAACGAACTTACTCGCAGATGGGTCACTGGGCACATGTATGGACGAATCGTACGTGACGCGACAGGGAACAGCGGGTGTTGCGGTGGTTCAGCCCTGCTTGGTCGCGGTGAAGATGTCGGCGATCTCGTCGATCTTCTCGAGCAGCTGGTCGGCGGTGTCGACGCTGAAGCTGCCCTTGGTGCCAGCGGCGCCGGCGAGCTTCGTGGCCTCGTTGAACAGCTGGTGCAGCTGGGGGTACTTCTCGAAGTGCGGCGGCTTGAAGTAGTCGGTCCACAGCACCCACAGGTGGTGCTTCACGAGCTCGGACCGCTGCTCCTTGATGATGGCCGCGCGGGTACGGAAGTCGGGATCGTTGTTGTCGGCGACCTTCTCGCAGATGGCCTTGACCGACTGTGCTTCGATATGGGCCTGCGCCGGGTCGTACACGCCACAGGGAAGATCGCAATGTGCGCGGACCTCGATGGTCGGGGCAAGGAATCGCACCGCATGGTCCTTTCTCGTCGAGTACGCAGTTGACTGCACGTATCGGTGACCTTACCCGTGGCGGTAGCGGCATAACGGGTGGGAGGAGAACACGTGGCGTGGGGTTTCGCCGTCGTACGAGGGCGGTCGATGCAGCCGACCTTGTGGGACGGGGATCGACTGCTCGTTCGCTACGGCTCGGCGCCCCGGATCGGCGGCCTCGCCGTGGTCCGCCTGCCTGACGGTGTCGTGGCCGTGAAGCGGGCCGTCCGGCGTGAGCCCGACGGGTGGTGGGTCGAGCGGGACAACCCGTCGGAAGGCGTCGACTCCTGGTCGGTCGGTGCGATCCCGGAGGGTGACGTGCTCGCTCGGGTCGTACGTCGGGTCTGGCCGCTGTTCCGGCGCTGACACCCGGCGTACGAGGCGGCGCGCTCGGTTTCCCATGACCTCATGGGAAACCACACTCCTCATGGCTCGTAACCCATGAGGAGTGGCAAGGTGCCATGAGGAGTGCCCTAGGGTCGGGACATGTTTGCCGTCTACGCCGCCGCCTTCGACCCCACCGATCCGTTGGCCGGACTCGCGTTCGGCGACCGTCCGGATCCGGCGCTGCCACGCGACGACTGGACGACGGTGGCAGTCCGGGCGACGGCGCTCAATCACCATGACCTCTGGTCGCTGCGGGGCGTCGGGCTGTCCGCCGACGAGCTGCCCCGCATCCTGGGCTGCGACGCGGCCGGCGTCGACGCCGATGGCAACGACGTCATCGTGCACTCGGTGATCAGCGAACCGTCCTGGCTCGGCGACGAGACCCTCGACCCGAAGCGGTCGCTGCTGTCCGAGCGCTATGACGGCACCTTCGCCGAGCGGGTCGCGGTGCCCCGGCGCAATCTGATCCCCAAGCCGGAGGCGCTGTCGTGGGAGGAGGCCGCCTGCCTTCCGACGGCGTACCTCACGGCCTATCGCATGCTGTTCGGCCAGGCCCGAGTCAAGCCGGGTGACACCGTCCTTGTGCAGGGCGCCGGCGGCGGCGTGGCGACCGCGTTGATCATGTTGGCGAAAGCCGGCGGCCTGCGAGTCTTCGCCACCAGCCGCGACGAGACCAAGCGCAAGCGCGCCCTGTCGATCGGCGCCGATGCGGCCGTCGAGAGCGGCGCCCGGGTGCCGCATCGCGTCGACGCCGTGATGGACACCGTGGGAGAGGCCACCTGGTCCCATTCGATCAAGTCCCTGCGTCCCGGCGGCACTCTCGTGCTCAGTGGCGCGACATCGGGGGAGAAGCCGTCGTCGGCGGAGCTTCGGCGCATCTTCTACTTGTCGATGCGGATCCAGGGAACCACGATGGGCACCCGCGAGGAGCTCGGTCAGTTGGCCAGCTTCCTCGACGTCACCGGCGTCCGGCCCCTGATCGACCGGACGCTGCCGCTCGACCAGGCCCGCGACGGCTTCGCGGCAATGGAGCGCGGTGAGCTGTTCGGCAAGGTCGTCCTGACGCTCTAGATCCGCTCGCCTCGAGGAGGGCCGCCATGGTGACGATCAGGCCCGCAGTCGCCGCCGACGCGCCCGCCGGTGCCGCGCTGCACATCGCCAGCTGGCGCGAGGCGTACGCCCCGTTCACCGACCCCGACGTCCTGGCCCGGCTCACCGACGACCTCGAGGAGCGTACGGAGCGTTGGCGCTCGCACATCGCGGACGGTCTGCCGCGTTGGCTGGCCGTCGCCGACGACGGGGAGCTGGTCGGGTTCGCGTCGGCGGGTCCGGGCCGCGACGGCGACATCGACCTCGAGCTCGAGCTGTACGCGATCTACGTCCGTGCGTCGCAGTACGGCGGCGGCGTGGGACATCGGCTGCTCGACGCCGCGATCGGCGCTGCGCCCGCGTACCTGTGGGTCTTCGAGGCGAACGTCCGGGCTCGCGGGTTCTACGCCCGCCACGGCTTCGAGCCGGACGGGTCGAGCAAGCCCGAGCCGTCGTTTCAC
>JALDXR010000486.1:0-3410 GCA_032154865.1 Nocardioidaceae bacterium | reverse complement strand
CGTGGTCTCCGCCATCTGCGTCGCCGATCAGTACCGCTCGGCGAGGGTGGTCAGCTTGGCGACGTACGCCGACCAGTCGTGGTCCGGGAGATTGGAGACATCGGAAGTGAGCCCGGCCGCGCCGTCGGTCTCCTCGCGGATGATGTCGGCGTGCCCGATGTGTCGTGACAGGTCGACGATCACGTGGACGATGATGCGCTCCAGGCTGACCTGGCTGCGCTCTTCGGGCCACCACGGCACCCGCCCCAGGGCATCGAGCGGCAACTCCTCGATCGTCGCGTCGGCGAACGCCCAGACCCGTCGGTAGAGATCGATGATGCCCTCGCAGGTCTCGTCCTCGGTCGCGTACCAGTCGGCCTGCGGGTCGGTCTCGTAGACATCCTCGGTGATCTGCTCCTCCGGCGTCGGCCACGCCCGGCCGAAGGTATCGCCGAAGTAGCCGATCTCGACGTTGGCCAGGTGCTTGACGATGCCGATCAGATTGGTGCCGGTGGGTGTGCGAGGCATCCGAAGGTCACGCTCGCCGAGTCCGTCCAGCTTCCACAGCAACGCGTTCCGACTCTCTTGGAGGCAGTGACGCAGGGCATCCTTGGGCGCTGTCAGATCACTCATGGGATTCAGTCTGGACTGTCCGCCTGATCGGCCATGCGGGAGGCCATCAGTGCGCGCAGCCGAGCGGCGCTGGCGGCATCGGCCGGGAGGAACGTCTCGATGGCGAGGTTGGCCGCCGTCACCTCCAGCGGCGCACCCAGCGTGGCGATGACGGTGAACAGGCTGACCTCGCCCTGACTGGTACGGAGATCCAGCGTGACGACCGGCTGATGAGCGGGTGACGTGGGCGGCTGATCCGGCAGATACGACTCGACCTCGTCGACCAGCTCTGCCAGGGCCGGGTCGGCGTGGTCTCGGCTCTTGCGCTTGAGCTGGTGGATGAGCGGCGTACTGCAAGCTGCCGTCATCGACGAGATCCGGGGCAGGCCGCCGGGATGTACGGCCAGCCGCAGCATGTTGACCGGCGGCGCCAGCAGCTTCGGGTCCACGCCGTCCCACAGCAGGTCGGCCGCCGCGTTGGCCTCGACCAGGTTCCACAGGCCGTCGACGATCAGCGCCGGATTCGGCAGATGCGCGTCAAGCAGCCGGCGCAGCGACTCGCGCAGCGGCCGCATGGCTCGGCTCTGATAGGACTCGTCGAGATAGAGCGGCGCGAATCCGGCGGCGAGCAGCAGGCGGTTGCGCTCGGCCAGCGGCACACCGAGCTGCTGCGCCAGGTGAAGCAGCAGCTGACGGCTCGGCTGCGCCCGTCCGGTCTCGACGAAGCTGAGGTGCTTCGTGGACATCTCGGCGTCCAGCGCGAGCTCGAGCTGGCTGAGCCGCCGGCGTCGTCGCCAGAACCGGATCAGCTCGCCCGCGGTCTGTGGCTCGTCGAGAAGGTCTGCGGTCATGACGTCTTGCAGCCTAGGGCGGCGCCGGTACGGGAGCCATTACCCAGGAGGTAATTGAGCTCGTACTCCGCGGCGGGCGATCGTCGGAATCGGACCGACACATCGTCGCACCACCGCGAGAGGACTCACCATGGACGCCACCTACACCGCCGTCGCCACCTCGTCCGGTCGCGACTCGCGAGCCGTCTCGTCCGACGGCCGCCTCGACGTCGACCTGGCCCTGCCGAAGGAGCTGGGCGGGACCGGCGAGGGCACCAACCCCGAACAGCTGCTCGCCGCCGGCTGGGCCGCCTGCTTCTCGACCGTGATGGGTCTGATCGCCCAGAGTCGCGGTCTCGACGCCACCGACGTCGCCGTTACCGCCGAGATCAGTCTGGTGCCACATGAAGGCGGCTTCGTCATGGCCGCCATCCTCCGGGTCGAGATGCCCGACCATCTGACCGATGCGGAGCGCACGATGCTCCTCGAGGCGACGCATCGCGCGTGCCCGTACTCCGCCGCCACCAGGGGCAACATCGCGGTGGAGCTGGTCCTCGAATGAGCGGGCCGGTCGCGGTCAGGTCTGAACCGCGCGGGCGCGGGCGGTCCGTCCTACGACGAGCCAGGTGAAGACGGCTGCCGCAGCTGCGGTCAACGCCAACAGGACGAAGCCCAGCGAGTAGTCGCCGAGCGCGCCGTACACCGCGCCCATCAGGAGCGGTGGGATGAACCCGCCGAGTCCGCCGGCCGCGCCGACGATGCCCGTGACGGCCCCGACCTTCGCGGGCTCGGTGACCTCGGCGACCAGGGCGAAACAGGCGCCAGCGGCTCCGCCGAGCACCGCCGCCAGGCCGAGGAACGCCACGGTCCCGACCGGCATCAGCGGCCGCTCGAACGCCGCCAGCGCCGCCAGAACGGCGCCGCCGACGAAGCAGCCGGTGAGGACCGGAACCGGGTTGAACTTGTCGGACAGCCAGCCGCCGATCGGCCGGGCGATCACGGCCAGCACCACGAAGCCCGCCGTCCGCACGGCCGCATCGTTCTGGGACAGGTCGTACGCGTTCTTCAGGTACGCCGGCAGATAGACGCTGAAGGCGACGAAGCCACCGAAGCCGACCGCGTACAGGAAGCTGAGCTGCAGCGACACCGGCATCTTCAGCGTCTGCCACGCCCGGCCGACGAATCCGCGAGGCGAGCCGCGTTTGCTCGACGCATCGCGGAGCAGCATCGCCGCCGCCACTCCGTAGATCGCGAGCAGCACAGCCACCAGCGCGAACGGCGCCGAGTCGCCCCACTCGTCGGCGATCTTGACCGTCGTGAACGAGGAGATGGCAGTGCCGCCCATGCCCATGCCGAAGATGCCGATCGCGGTCCCACGCCGCTCCGGAGGGAACCAGCCGTTCACGTGCGGCACGCCGATCGCGAACGTCGTGCCGCCGAGACCGAGGAAGAAGCCGCCGATCAGCATCGCCGGGTAGGAGTCGCTGGCCACATAGCCCACGAAGAGCACCGGCACGATCGTCAGGAGCGCGACGATCGGGAACATCCGCCGGGCCCCGACGGCGTCGGTCAGGGCACCCACCGGGATGCGCCCGAGCGAGCCGACCAGCACCGGAACCGCGACCAGCAGAGACTGCTCGAACGCGGAGAGATCCAGGTCGTCGGCGTACCGGGTGGCCAGCGGGCTGATCAGCGCCCAGGCCCAAAAGCACAGCGCGAAGCCCACCGTGGAGAGTGCCAACTGGCGGTTCGCGGATGCGGCGGACCCGCCACTGTGACGTCCGATCTGGTCGGCAGGAGGAGTCACGGTCACCTCTTCCTCCGAATGACTCGGCGCTCTCTGCCACGTTAGAAGAATCGAGCCCGCATGGCATCAGGTCGATGTCCCTGAGGTTCGGAGCCGTTCGGCATGTCTTCTGAGCCGAAGGACTATTGACGGACGGCCCCCGATCGCAGTGCGATAGAACCGATGAGTTCACAGGCGCACCC
>JALDXR010000058.1:0-11679 GCA_032154865.1 Nocardioidaceae bacterium | reverse complement strand
CCTGGACCGAGCGGCGCCAGGAGCCGGATACACCGGCCCACACCTGAAGGGACAAAAGCCCGGAGGGCTCCACAGGCATGCCCCACCCGGGGCCCGAGCCCCAAGGAGCTCCTGGTGAGTCTCGAGTCGTCAGCCGGCGGACTACCTCTGTCGGTGACCCTGGTCGTGCTGATGGCGGCGGTGGCGCACGCCAGCTGGAACGCGATCGCCCACGACATCACCGACAAGCTCGTCGCGTTCACCCTGCTCGGCGTGGGCGGTGGCGTGGTCGCGGCCGTCGTCATCGCGATCTCGCCGCTGCCGCGGGCCGAGAGCTGGCCCTACCTGATCGCGTCGGTCGGCATTCACCTCGCGTACTCCGTCCTGCTGATGACGTCGTACCGGTTGGGCGACTTCAACCAGGTCTACCCGCTCGCCCGTGGCACGTCGCCCCTGATCGTCACGGTGTTCGCGGCGGTCTTCGCCGGCGAGGTGCCGGCGGCGGGCGAGCTGGCCGGCGTCGTCATCGTCTCGGTCGGCCTCGGCAGTCTGGTCTTCGCCGGCGGACGACCCGATCGCTCCGACCTGCCGGCCGTACTCGCCGCGCTCGCGACCGGACTGACCATCGCGACGTACACGACCGTCGACGGCCTCGGGGTCCGGGCGTCCGGGACGGCCGCCGGCTACACGGGCTGGCTGATCCTGCTGCAGAGCCTGCTGATCCCGGCGTACGCCTACGCCCGGCGCGGCCCGGCGCTGTTCGGTCAGCTTCGACACCGGCTCGGCCTCGGTCTACTCGGCGGAGTGCTGAGTGTGACGGCGTACGGACTCGTGCTCTGGGCCCAGACGCGGGGCGCGCTGGCGCCGATCGCCGCGCTGCGCGAGTCCAGCATCATCGTCGGCGCCCTGATCGGCACCCTCTTCTTCCACGAGCGATTCGGTCGGGTCCGGGTCGTCGCGACCGCGATCGTCTTCGTCGGAATCGTCTTGATCGACATCGGCTGAGCTACCGTCGCAGCATGAAGCTTCCCGACTCCTTCGTCGAGCCGACGCCGCGGCGGATCCGGGTTCGCCTGGCCAATCAGGTCGTCGCCGACAGCTACCACGCCCAGCTGCTCGTCCAGTACGGTCCGGGCGGGCTGCCTACCTATTACCTGCCCCGTGAGGACATCGCCGACGACGTCCTGGTGGACGAGACCACCGACTCCAAGGGCCGTCGCCGGTGGACCGTCCAGGTCGGCAACACCCGTGCCGTCGGGGCGGCCTGGGCCCACGAGGACCCCACCGGACCGATGGCCGCCCTGGCCGACCACGTCACGTTCTCCTGGCGGCAACTGCACTGGTACGAAGAGGACGAGCGGGTCATCATCCACGCGCGCGACCCGTACAAGCGCGTCGACACCCTGCACAGCTCGCGACACGTTCAGCTCTACGTCAAGGGCGAGCTGATCGCCGAGAGTGTACGGCCGCTGCTGCTCCTCGAGACCCTGCTGCCGGTGCGCTACTACCTGCCCTACGAGGACTTCCGTACCGAGTTCCTCGAAGGAAGCAACGCGGTGTCGACCTGCCCCTACAAGGGCGAGGCCCGCTATTGGTCGGTCCGGGTCGGCGAGGCGGTCGAGCCGGACCTGGTGTGGAGCTATCCGCACCCGGTACCGGAGAACCCCAAGATCCGCGACCTGTTGTCGTTCTACAACGAGCGGGTCGACCTGGTCGTCGACGGTGAGCCGCTGGAGCGTCCGGTCACCCCGTGGTCGGACGACGGGCCTGAGGTCAACGAGAAGGCGCTGTTCATCTGAGCCCAGCTCTCCCTGAGCCCACTCCCACTCTCGGTTTTGCGCACTTGTTGCGCAAAGCGGTCAGGCGGGGTCAAGGGTCAGCGGGCGGCGAGGCTCCCGAGGAGATCCTGTCGCGTCACGACCCCGACCGGCTTGCCGTCCTCCTGCACGAGCAGCGCGTCGGCCGACTGGAGCGCGGCGATCGCCGCCGAGACCGGCTCGCCGGACCCGATCGTGGGCAGGGCCGGTGACATGTGGTCCTCGACCCGATCGGCCAGCCGGGCCTTGCCCGAGTAGAGCGCCTCGAGCAGATCGCGCTCGACGACGGCACCCGCGACCTCGGCGGCCATGACCGGCGGCTCGGCGCGTACGACCGGCATCTGCGACACGCCGTACTCCCGCAGGATCGCGACGGCCTCGGCGATCGTCTCGTTCGGGTGGGTGTGGACGAGATCGGGCAGCTCGCCGCCCTTGCCGCGCAGCACCTCGCCGACCGTGCCCTCCGCCGTCCCGGGGAGGAAGCCGAAATGCGCCAGCCACTCGTCGTTGAAGACCTTGGTGAGGTAGCCCCGGCCGCCGTCGGGCAGCAGAACCACGATGACGGCCTCCGGGTCGGCGGTCTCGGCGGCCAACCGGACAGCGGCGGCGACCGCCATCCCGCCGGAGCCGCCGACCAGCATGCCCTCCTCGCGGGCCAGCCGTCGGGTCACCTCGAACGAGTCCCTGTCGGAGATCGCGATGATCCGGTCGGCGACGTCGCGGTCGTAGGTCTCCGGCCAGAAGTCCTCGCCGACGCCCTCGACCAGGTAGGGCCGGCCGGTGCCGCCGGAGTAGACCGAACCCTCCGGATCGGCGCCGACGATCTGCACTCGGCCGTCGCTCACGTCCTTGAGGTAGCGTCCGACGCCGCTGATCGTGCCGCCGGTGCCGACGCCCGCCACGAAGTGGGTCACCCTGCCCTCGGTCTGGCGCCAGATCTCCGGGCCGGTCGTCTCGTAGTGCGAACGCGGGTTCTCCGGGTTGGAGTACTGGTCCGGCTTCCAGGCGCCGTCGATCTCGCCGACCAGCCGATCCGAGACGCTGTAGTAGGAGTCGGGGTGCTCCGGCGGTACGGCGGTCGGGCAGACCACCACTTCGGCGCCGTAGGCGGTCAGCACATTGCGCTTGTCCTCGCTGACCTTGTCGGGGCACACGAAGACGCACCGATAGCCGCGCGCCTGGGCGACGATCGCGAGTCCCACGCCGGTGTTGCCGCTGGTCGGCTCGACGATGGTGCCGCCCGGCCGCAGCCGCCCGTCGGCCTCGGCGGCCTCGATCATCCGGAGGGCGATCCGGTCCTTCACGCTGCCGCCGGGGTTGAAGTACTCCACCTTGGCGAGGACGATGCCCGGGGCTCCGTCGGTGACCTCGGACAGCCGTACGAGGGGGGTGTTGCCGACCAGGTCGACCAGCGAGTTCGCGTACTCCACGGGGCAAGCCTAGAAGCGAGATCGGGTCCGCCGCGAGGGCGGTCGGCTCCGGACCGTGGTGAACTGTCGTCGGCCGGCGACCACCGGCTGTTCGGCGGTGCGACGCACAGGATTCGGGTGAAGTCAACCCTTGCCTGTCCCGACCTGATCAGGCACGCTCGACGTACGAGCTCGTCCGGAGGTAAACGATGGCCCTACACCACTCCGAAGAGACCCACCAGCTACTGGTCGCGCGAGTCCCGCAAGCGACCGGCAAAGAACTTCCGGAGTGGTTCCGCGATCTGGAGGCAGGCCCCGCATTCGGGCGCTTCGAAGACCGCGTCAATTGGCTACGTGACGAGTACGGCATCGCCCACGGGCACGCGACCGCGATCGTGCACGAGCACGCGCTGGTCCGCTCGCGTCGCGCCTTCGCCTGAGCGCGACCGCGCGATCCGTCACTCAGACAGCAACGATCCGTCACCTGGGCTGCCCAAGTGACGGATCGTTGGTGTCGTAGTGGCGGATGGTTCCTGTCTGAGTGACGGATCGTCGCCCGGACGGATCGTCGCCGGACTACTCGCTCTGCAGGATGGCGAGGATCCGCAGCAGGTTGGTGTAGATCCAGACCAGCGAGACGGACAGGGCGAACGCGGCCCGCCACGACTCCCGCTCCGGAGCTCCGGCCTCGATGGCGCGCTCGATGAAGTCGAAGTCGAGGATCAGCATCAGAACACCGAGGACGAGCCCGACAACCGACATCACCAGTCCGAGCGTCCCGAACCCGTTGAAACCGAGATCGGCGCCGAAGAAGGAGAGCACGAAGTCGAACAGCGTGACGGCGATGAACCCGAACATCACGGCGATCACGCCGCGGCGGAACTTGTCGCCGACCTTGATGTTGAGCACCTTGTAGGCCGCGAGCGTGCCGGCGAACGCGGCGAGCGTGCCGAGGATCGCACCGGACACGACGCCGTCGTACCAGCTCTCGAAGGCCTTCGAGATCGCGCCGAGCGCCACGCCCTCAGCGGCGGCGAAGGCGAGCACGAGGCCCGGGCTGATGATCCGCTTGAAGGAGTTGACCAGGGACAGGACGAAGGCGATTCCGCTGCCGACCAGGGACAGCCCGACGAGCTGGCCGAGGTCGTCCTGCGAGTTGAGGTCGCCGGTCAGAACCCAGGTGCCGACGGCGAACAGAACGATGACGCCGAGGGTGATCCCGGTTTTCTGGACCACGCTGTCGATCGTGATGCGATCGCCGACGGTCGGCGGGGCACCGGTGGTGCCGCCGCCGTCACGGCCGGTCGACCAGGTCGAGGGGTCGGTGTAGCCCGCAGGGCTGGCATAGGTGGAGCGACCGTTGAAGGCGTCGCTGTTCCTGAAGACAGGGTTGTTGCTTTGCATCATTCCTCCGTGCCCGTACGCCACGGGCTGAGTCGTGGTGGAATCAGCGTACCGGTACGGCGGGTGTGCCGGTACGCACCAGACTGCCGATCCACCCCATTTGGTCCGCTGGTGAACCGATGACCGGTCGGTACGGACCTACGTCCCGACCAGATCGGAAGACTCAGGCGAGCTGGGCCACGTAGAGCGAGAGGGCGATGTTGCGTCCCGAGACGATCGCGACGACCCGCCCCTCGGCGCCTACCTTTCCGGCGAGCACGGCCGCGACTGCGGTCGCACCGGCGCCTTCGGCGACCAGCCCGCGACGCCCCGCCAACCAGCGGATGGCGTCCCGGATCTCGATATCGCTAACGGTGACGAGCTGGTCGGTATTCCGCCCGATGAGGTCGACGGTCACCGATCCCCGCTCGATATTGCCGCTCAGTCCGTCCGCGATCGTCGGCCCGATCTCGGTCTCGACCCAGCGGCCGGCCCGGATCGACTCCGAGACGGGCGTCGACAACTCCGATTCGACGCCGACCACCCGTACGTCGGGACGCGTCGACGCCCACAGGCCGACGCCCGACGCCAGTCCCCCGCCGCCGATCGGGCAGACCACCGTCATCGGTCCCTCGGCCTGGCCGGCCAACTCGAGGCCGATCGTGCCCTGGCCGGCGATGACATCGGGATCGTTGTAGGGCGAGACGTAGTGGGCGCCACGACGGCCGAGCTCCAGCGCGTACGCCTCGGCGTCCTCGACCGACGTTCCGATCTGCACCGGCTCCGTGCCGAGCCGTCGTAGGGCCTCGACCTTGGCCGGGGACGCCTCGTTCGACACGACGACGGTGACCTCGCGGCCGAGCCGGCGCGCGGCATAGGCCATGCCGAGTCCGTGATTGCCGGCCGACGCGGTGACCACCGGCGTGTCGCGATCGACGTTGGTGAGTGCGTTAAGCGCGCCGCGCACCTTGAACGAGCCGGTGGGCTGCATCGACTCGAGTTTCAGCAGCGGCTCCGACGGATCCAGGCCCTCGTCGAGCGGCGTCGGGCGGAGCTGGCCGCGTACGATCTCGGCAGCCCGATCGAGATCGTCGGGCGTGGGCGCGCGTACGACACGGTCGGCACTCATCTGACTCTCCTGGCCCATCTGACTCTGACGGCTCACACGGCGGTGAGCGCGGGGTTCGTCTCGGCGAAGATGCCGTTCGGGTTGTCGACCAGCCACACGTGGGTCATCCAGATCCCGCCGGGCGACCAGCGACCACCCAACGCGCTGCACGCCTTGTGCGACACGACACCCCAATCCTCGGCCTCGAGCTCCTCGCCGTCCATGAGGCAGTTCCACGCGTGCTCGTGATAGACCGCGCCGGTCAGGTCGGTGGGCGGCTGCCCGTACCGGGCCTGGTCGACGACGTACGCGACGGCCACCAGTTGCCACTCACCGGTGAGGTGCTTGGAGTACATGAGGAACTCGGGGTCGCCGATGTCGAGGCCGGGCCTTGCGGGGAACGCGCCGGCCCAGTCCCGCCCGCGGTAGAAGTGGGAGCCGATCCGGGGCCAGTCGCGGTGCTCCTGCTGCCAGCCGGCCGCAGTGGCGGCGTCGATCGACCGGTACCCTCTCATCGCATCACGGATGAGGTCGATCTGGGCGGGATCCGGCTCGCCCGATCCCCCGACCATGTGGTGACCGTGCGCCTGGTGGCCGCTGTCGGCGTGGCCACCGTCGGCGTGCTCGGCGTCGGCGGCATCGTCGTGCGGGGGCGCCGCGGCGGCGTGCTCATGCGCGTCCTCGACGTGAGAGTGGTCGGCACCGGCGAAGATCGCCCAGCTGGTCAGGCCCATGACGGCCAGCGCGACGGGAACCGCCTGGCTCAGCCGAACCCGCCGGGTCTCCACCGAAGCGCGGCGACTGAGCAGCAGAGCGGTGCCGCTCACGATCAGAAGCTCGAGGATCGTCGCCGCAATGTCGGCGACACCCACCGGCTCGGCGGCGCCGGCCTCCGGCCCGAGCGGCAGGCCCACCGTACGAGAGACCGACCAGATCACGACCACGGCGAGGTTGCCGGCGAGCCCGGCCAGCAGGAGCAGTCGGGACGGCGCCAGCAGGATGCCCACGCCCCACAGCAGTTGTGCCCAGGCCAGGGCTGCGAAGAACAAGCCGAAGGCGACACCCTCCTGGAAGTGGTCGCCGGTGACGGCGAAGTGGATCGCGGCAGCCGCGAACGACGTCAGCGCCAGCCCGATCTGCCAGGAACTCGCGGGGCGAGCATCCGCTGTGGTCATGGCATGCCTTCGTCAGGTGAAGAAGCCTGGATCCCACGCCATCATCGTCACGATCCGACGGCCGCCGCAAGTACCCCCGGTGGGACTCGAACCCACACTTTGACGGGTTTAAGCCGTCTGCCTCTGCCGGTTGGGCTACGGGGGTCGGTCACAAACCTAACCGGCAAGAGCCCTGGCGCGACCGAGGACGGTGTCGAGCATGTCCTCGGTGAGTCGACCGGTGAACGTGTTCTGCTGACTCGGATGGAAGCTGGCGAGCAGCTGCACGGTCCGCCCGTCCGGTGACTCGACGGTCGCTTCGGCGCCATGGCCGAACCGCGGTCGCGGCGACGGTACCCGCCCACCGAGGCGTCGTACACCGCGCAACACTGCGTCGAACCCGTACGACCCCAGCGCGACGAAGCACCGAACGCTCGGGAACACCAGCGCTAGCTCGGAGCGCAGCCACGGCTCGCAGGTGTCTCGCTCGACCGTGCTCGGCCGATTGGCCGGCGGCGCACAGCGCACGGCCGCCACGATCCTCGTGTCGATCAGCCGTTGGCCGTCGCCGGCCCGCTCACTCTCGTCACTCACCGCGAGACCGACCCGATGCATCGAGCCATAGAGCCATCGGCCCGATCGATCTCCGGTGAACATCCGGCCGGTCCGATTGCCACCGTGGGCCGCCGGCGCGAGGCCGACGATCACCACCGCCGGCGTACTCGCACCCCAGCCGGGCACCGGGCGGCCCCAGTACGGCTCGCCGGCGAAGGATCTGCGCTTGTCCCGGGCGACCGACTCGCGCCAGTCGACCAGGCGAGGACAGGCCCGGCAGACCGAGATCCGGGCCGTGAGCTCGGCGAGCGACTGGTCCGGATCGGCGAGCCCGACGACCTCGTCGGCGTCGTGCGCCACCGGGGTGGTCGGCGTCGCCATGTCGTCCGGCCAGCCGGAGCCCGGCGCGACCGGACTGCCGAATCGGCCGCCGGCGAGCGGATGCGGGAGCAGCTCCGTCACGACGGCCCGACCGTGCTCACGAGGGATCGGAGCCGATCACGACTCGCCCTCACTCCTCCACCGCCGACTGCTCCACCATCGACCAGGCCAGCCCGTCGAGAAAGTCATGCTCACTCACGACGAGGTACGGCGCCTTCAGCGTCGGCGCCAGCCGAAGCAGCAGCCGACCGAGCACGACCGCGCCGCCGCCGATGACGTCGGCCCGGCCGCTCGGCATGAACGGCATCGCCCGACGGACGTCGACCGGCGCGGCCAGCAGGGCGGCGCATGACGAGAGGACGTCGTCGATCGGCAGCCGAGCGTGGTGGATCTGGTCACGGTCGTAGGCCTGCAGCTCCAGCACGTGGGCCGCGATCGTCGTGATCGAGCCGGCGACGCCGATCACCGAGCCGACTGCCGCCAGGTCGACACCGGCGCCATCGCCACCGGCGCCGTCGATCGCCGCGCCGTCGATCGCCGCATCGGCGTCGGCGGCCGCGGCCTCGATCTGAGCGGCCGTCGGCGGGTCGTCGGTCAGATGACGCTCGGTCAGCCGTACCGATCCGATGTCGAGGGACACGACGGCCGCGATGCGGTCGCCGGCGCCGCGAATCAGCTCGGTCGAGCCGCCGCCGATGTCGACGACCAGCTGATCCGCCGGCAGCTCGGCGGCGAGACCGCGCATCGCGCCGAGCCAGGACAGCTGGGCCTCCTCGGACCCCTCCAGCACCTCGGGCCGCGCACCGAGCCGCTCGGTCATGGCGACCAGGAACTCCTCGGCGTTGGCGGCGTCCCGTACCGCCGAGGTCGCGCCGATCCGGATCCGCTCGGCGCCATGCGTACGGCACAGCACCGCGTACTCCTCGGCGGCGGCGAGAGTCCGTGACATGGCGTCCTCGGCGAGGCGTCCGGTGCGGTCGACGTCTTGACCCAACCGGACGTAGCGCAACTGGCGCTCGACGTCGTCCTGCTGCCCGGTCGCCGGATCCAGATCAGCGATCAGGAGCCGGATCGTGTTCGTACCGCAGTCCACTGCCGCTACACGCACGGTCCGGCCTCCCACCATGGGTCGAGTCGATCCAGCGCCTCGTCGCCGAGCCGGTTGACGCCGCGGCCCTCGGCCAGGGACTGGCCCACCAAGGCATGCAGGCACTTGACCCGGGTCGGCATGCCGCCCGCCGACGTGCCCTCGATCTCGGCGACCTCGCCCAGCTCGGACCGCCGTCGGAGGTAGGCCCGGTGCGACCGACGGTACGACTCGGCGAGCTCGGCGTCGGTCGCCAGTCGCTCGGTCATCTCGCTCATGAGCCCGGAGGCCTCGAGGGTGCCGATGGCGCTGGTCAGCCGGGGACAGGTGACGTAGTACGACGTGGGGAACGGCGTACCGTCCGGGAGTCGCGGCAGCGTACGGACCACGTCGGGCCGGCCGCACCGGCAGCGGTGCGCGACCGAATGGACGCCGCGCGGCGGACGGCCCAACTGCGTCTCCACGGCGACCAGATCGTCGTCGCTGACCGGATCGCGCAGGGTCGATCGGCTCATCGGCGTCTCGGCTCCTGCTTGATCACTGGGTTGTTCGGTTCCTTCGGTGGCCGACGGTTCTCCTTCGGGACGTCCTCGCCGGCCGCCTCGACGCTCCCCCACATCCGGTCGTACCAGTCGGAGTCGTCGCTCGACGTCGACTCGTCCATCGGATCGTCGAGCCGCGGCGTGTCGCCCACGCTGTCGCCGTTCTCGTCGATGACCCGGTAACCGACCTCGCCCGGGAGCACCCAGCCGAACCGCTCTCGCACCATCCGACGCAGGTAGGCGTCGTCATGCCAGCGCTGCTTGGTCTGCCGGAGGTCGTCGACCCGCTGCTCGGTGGTGCTGATCTGGGCCTCGACGTCGGCGATCTCCGCCCGCTGGTCGAGCCAGGCGCGCAGGCTCGACGCGTACGAGATGACGAGCACCAGGAGTACGAGAGCCAGTACGGCCGCCCGCCCGGTCGCGCGGGTACGACGCGGCGGCTCGCTGTCGCGCCGAGCCGGACCCGACGGGCGCCGTCGGGGACCCCGGCTGCCCGGGCGCCGGTTCGGACTACGCGGAGGCGACGCCATCGCGGCTCAGCCCCTAGTACCCCGTGAGACACTCGCGGCCCATCGGGGAAACGCCCCGCGACCGGCATAGCGGGCAGCGTCGTCGAGCAGCTCTTCGATGCGCAGCAGCTGGTTGTACTTCGCGGTCCGCTCGGATCGCGCCGGCGCGCCGGACTTGATCTGGCCGCAGTTGGTCGCGACCGCGAGGTCGGCGATGGTGGTGTCCTCGGTGTCGCCGGAACGGTGGCTCATCACGCAGCTCATCCCGCTGCGGTGCGCGAGTGAGACCGCATCGAGGGTCTCGCTCAGCGTGCCGATCTGGTTGACCTTGACCAGCAGGGAGTTGGCCGATCCCTCGTCGACGCCGCGCTGGAGCCGCTCGACATTGGTCACGAAGAGGTCGTCGCCGACCAGCTGCACCCGCTCACCGAGCTCGGTGTTGATCGCCTGCCAGCCGGACCAGTCCTCCTCGCCCAGCGGGTCCTCGATCGACAGGACCGGGTAGGCGTCGACGAGATCGGCGTAATAGGCCGTCAGCTCAGCCGCGTCCTTGGCCTTGCCTTCGAACGTGTACGTCCCGGCGTCCGCGTCGTGGAACTCGGTCGCCGCCACGTCGAGAGCGAGACCGATCTCATTGCCGAAGTCGAGGCCGGCCCGCCCGACTGCCTCGGCGATCAGGTCGATCGCGTCCCGGTTGGAGGGCAGATTCGGTGCGAAGCCGCCCTCGTCGCCGAGCCCGGTCGACAGGCCGCGATCCTGCAGCACCGACTTCAGCGCGTGGTAGACCTCGGCGCCGTGCTGGAGCGCCTCTCGGTAGGTCGCGGCACCGATCGGGGCGACCATGAACTCCTGGATGTCGACGTCGGTGTCGGCGTGGGCTCCGCCGTTGAGGATGTTGAGCAGCGGCACCGGAAGCAGATGGGCGTTGGGACCGCCGACATAGCGGAACAACGGCAGGTCGGCCGACTCGGCCGCGGCGTTCGCGACCGCCAGCGAGACCCCGAGGATCGCGTTGGCACCGAAGCGGGCCTTGTTGGGCGTGCCGTCCAGGTCGCAGAGCACCTGGTCGATCAGGCGCTGCTCGTCGGCGTCGTAGCCGATCAATTCGGGGCGGATCTGGTCGATTACCCCGATCACGGCCTTCTCGACACCCTTGCCGCCGTAGCGATCGTCGCCGTCGCGCAGCTCGACAGCCTCGAACTGGCCGGTCGACTTGCCGGACGGGACCGCGGCCCGGCCGATCGTGCCGTCGTCGAGAGCGACCTCGACCTCGACGGTCGGGCTGCCACGCGAGTCGAGAATCTCCCGCGCTCCTACAGCGTCGATGCTGGCCACAGTGCTCGGTCCCCTTCACAGTTGTGGTGTACGTCTGCTTCGCCTCTTTGTATGAGCCTAGTGATCGGACCGTTCGGCGGCGCGCACCGCCTCGCCGTACCCGATCAGCGTCGCACGTAGCGCCTGCTCCGGATCGACGCCGGCCGCCCGCGCCTCCCGTACGACATCCAGGAGTGTCGTCCCGATCCGGCCGGCCGGCGTGGCGTCGGCAGCCGGGACCGGTTCGAGACCCGCCTGGGCGACTCGAGCGAGCAACTTGTCGGCCCGGGCGAGCGCCGGCAGGGTCAGCGGGATCCCCTCGACGGCCGACGAGCGGCCCTTCTCCGCCGCCTTGATCGTCTCCCAGTTGGCGTTGACCTCGTCGGCGTCGGCGACCTCGACATCGCTGAACACGTGCGGATGGCGGCGGATCAGCTTCTC
>JALDXR010000485.1:0-3418 GCA_032154865.1 Nocardioidaceae bacterium | reverse complement strand
TCGACGGAGTCGATCTGGACGTGCTTCCCGGCGAGGTGCACTGCCTGCTCGGCCAAAACGGCGCGGGCAAGTCGACGCTGATCAAGGTGTTGTCCGGCGCTCACCGGCCGGACGAGGGCACGATCACCTGGCTGGGCGAGGAGGTACGCCTGACCGAGCCCACCGCCGCCATGCGCCGGGGCATCGCCACGATCTACCAGGAGCTCGACCTGGTCGACGGGCTCTCGGTCGCGGCGAACATCTTCCTCGGCCACGAGCTCGCAGCCGTCGGGTTCGCGAGACGGGGCGAGATGCGGCGGGCCGCCCGGGACCTGCTGGCTCGCCTCGGCCACCCCGAGATCTCGCCCAGCTCCGAGGTGGGTCAGCTGGCGGCGGCGGGCAAACAGGTCGTCAGCATGGCGCGGGCGCTCTCCCACGATGCCCGGCTGATCATCATGGACGAGCCGTCTGCCGTGCTCGACCAGAACGAGGTGGAGCGTCTATTCGGCGTGATCCGCGACCTGACGCGCGACGATGTCGCGGTCATCTACATCTCGCACCGGCTCGAGGAGATTCGCGAGATCGGCGACCGCGTGTCGGTGCTCAAGGACGGTCGCTCCGTCGCCACCGGGCTGCCCGCCAAGTCGACGCCCACCGCCGACGTCATCCGGCTCATGACCGGGCGCACGGTGGAGTACGTCATCCCGGAGCGCCGGCCCGATTCGTCGGCGGGTGAGCCGATGCTGTCCGTCGAGGGCCTGAGCCGAGCCGGCGAGTTCGAAGACGTCTCGTTCGAGGTGCGAGGCGGCGAGATCATCGGTCTGGCGGGCTTGGTGGGCTCGGGTCGCTCGGAGATCCTCGAGACCGTCTACGGCGCCCGGAGAGCCAGCGCCGGCACCGTCTCGGTCGCCGGTCGCCGGCTCCGTAACGGCTCCGTGTCGGCCGCCGTGTCCGCCGGTGTGGGACTTTGTCCCGAGGAGCGCAAGAGCCAGGCCCTGCTCCTCGGCGAGTCGGTCGCCCGCAACGTGTCGCTCGCGTCGCTGCCGCGCTTCTCCAACGCGTCGTTCATGGATCGGTCCGCCGAGATCGATGTTGCGCGCGAGCAGATCCAGTCGCTCGACCTGCGTCCCCCGGATCCCAAACGTGAGGTTCGGCTGTTCTCCGGCGGCAACCAGCAGAAGGTGGTGCTCGCGCGCTGGCTGACCACGGGTAGCCGGGTCCTGCTGCTGGACGAGCCGACCCGCGGTGTGGACGTCGGAGCGCGTAGTGAGCTCTACAGGTTGATCCAGCGCCTCGCGGACGAAGGCGTCGCCATCGTCTTGGTCTCCAGCGAGATCCCCGAGGTTCTCGGCCTGGCCGACCGGGTGCTCGTCGTCCGCGAGGGCCAGGTCGTGCACGAAGGCCCGGCAGCCGACATCGACGAACACCAGGTCCTCGACCTGGTCATGGAAGGGAGTGCCGCGTGAGCGAGAAAACCAGTCCCGCGACCGCTGCCGCACCACCGCCGGACGAGCATCAGCGAATGGAGGTGGGAGCCGAGGCCGTCCCTCGATCCCGCGCCGCCCGCATCATGGCGTCGCCCGCCGGCCGCAACCTGGGTCTGGTGTTCGCCCTTGCCCTGTTGTGTGTGATCGGGGTCATCACGGCCGGCGAGCTCTTCGCCGACGTGGACAACGTCGTCACGATCCTGCGCGGCGCCGCGGTCCTCGGCATCGTCAGCATCGGCATGACCTTCGTCATCATCGGCGGCGGCATCGATCTGTCGGTGGGTGCGATCGTCGCGCTCGCCTCGGTCTGGGCGACGACGGTGGCCACCCAGCAGATAGCCGCCGACTTCCACTGGACCGTCATCGTTTTCACCGCCATGGCTGTCGGAGCCGGTTGTGGCCTGGTCAATGGTGTGCTCATCGCGTACGGGCGGATCGCCCCATTTATCGCCACGCTCGCGATGTTCGCGTCCGCCCGCGGTCTCGCCGAGGTCATCTCGGACAAGCGCAACCAGCTCGTCGACGACCCTGGATACGTCGACTTCTTCGCCCGTGAGCTGATCGGCGTGCCGGTGCTGGTCTACGTCTTCGCGCTGGTGGCAGTGATCGGCTGGGTCCTGCTCAACCGCACGACGTTCGGCCGGCGGACCATCGCGGTCGGCGGCAACGAGGAAGCCGCCCGGCTGGCCGGCATCAGAGTCCAGCGGCACACGGTCTACCTCTACGTGCTCCTGGGCGTCGCGTGCGGTATCGCCGCGGCCATGCTCCTCGCGCGCACCGGGACCGGCACGGCTCAGCACGGCGTGCTGCTCGAGCTCGACGCGATCGCCGCCGTCGTCATCGGCGGCACGCTGCTGACCGGGGGCCGCGGCACGATTGTCGGTACGGTCTTCGGAGTCCTGATCTTCCAGACCCTCTTCAATGTCTTCACCCTCAACAACCTCGACACGTCCGACCAGAACGTCGCCAAGGGCGTGATCATCGTCGCCGCGGTGCTGCTGCAGCAGTTCGTGGCCAAACGCGCCGGCAGTACGTAGCCGTCCGTATGCCCAACAAGCCGTCCGCTGAATGAGCCGGACCTGCCGGTCCGTAACTTCTCAAGGAGTCACCAGATGTCACGCATCATGAACAAGTCCCGTCTCACCAGGGTTGCCGCCCTCGCAGCCGTGGGAGGCCTGCTCTTCGCCTGTACGAGCAACGAGTCAGACGACTCGGGCGGCGAGGGCGAGCAGAGCGCCGTCAGCGACAACGACGATCCGGGAAAGACCGTCACCATCGGCTTCTCCGGACCGGAGGCCGACCACGGCTGGCTGGCCGCCATCAACGACTCGGCAGAGCAGGAGGCCGCGGAGTACGACGACATCGAGTTGCGCACCGCCGAGGGAACCAACGACCCGAACCAGCAGATCAGCCAGATCGAGACCTTCATCAACGCGGGTGTCGACGCGATCGTGCTGCTGCCCACCGACGGTGACGCCCTGACCGAGGTCGCCACCCAGGCGATGGAGGCCGGCATCATCGTGGTCAACGTCGACCGGGAGTTCTCCAGCCCGTTCGCGGCCCGCACGACGATCCTCGGTGACAACTACGGCATGGGCGTCTCCGCCGGCACGTACGCCTGCCGGATCATCGAGGAGGAGGGCATCTCCGACCCGGTGATCGCCGAGATCCAGGGCATCGCCTCACTGCCGCTGACCCAGGACCGCTCGCAGGGCTTCGCCGACGCGCTGTCCAGTTGTGGTCAGGAGGTCGACAACCAGGTCTCCGCTGAGTTCACCGTGGAGTCGGGTGAGGAAGTCGCCTCCAACCTTCTGCAGGCCGCCCCTGAGATGGACATCATCTGGAACCACGACGACGACCAGGGGGTCGGCGTGAAGCAGGCGTTCGACAACGCCGGCCGCGACGAGTTCGCCTTCATCGGCGGCGCCGGCTCCTGCCAGGCGATGGACCTG
>JALDXR010000484.1:0-3419 GCA_032154865.1 Nocardioidaceae bacterium | reverse complement strand
CTGCTCCGCGAGGGTCAGGTGTTCTACATCCACAACCGGGTCCAGAGCATCGGCCGCGTGGTTGACCGGCTCCGTCGTCTCGTGCCCGAGGCGCGGATCACGTCGGCGCACGGTCAGATGGGCGAGCACCAGCTCGAGCAGGTCATGGTCGACTTCTGGGAGAAGAAGTACGACGTGCTGGTGTGCACCACGATCGTCGAATCCGGACTCGACATCGCCAACGCCAACACACTGATCATCGAGCGCGCCGACCTGCTCGGCCTGTCGCAGCTGCATCAGCTGCGGGGCCGGGTCGGGCGTGGCAGCGAGCGGGCGTACTCGTATTTTCTCTATCCGCCGGAGGCGCCACTCACCGAGACGGCCCACGACCGGCTCGCCACGATCGCGCAGCACTCCGAGCTCGGTGGCGGCATGGCAGTGGCGATGAAAGACCTCGAGATCCGCGGCGCCGGCAACCTCCTCGGTGGCGAGCAGTCGGGCCACATCGCGTCGGTCGGCTTCGACCTCTACGTGCGGCTGGTCGGCGAGGCGGTGGCGGAGTTCCGTGGCGAGGGTGAGGCCGAGGAGCCGGAGGTCAAGCTCGAACTGCCCATCGACGCCCACCTGCCGCACGACTACGTGCCGAGCGAGCGGCTGCGGCTCGAGATGTACAAGCGGCTCGCCGCCGTGCGTACCGATGCGGAGGTCGCCGAGGTCCGGGCGGAGCTGGTCGACCGCTACGGCGAGCCGCCGGAGGTCGTCGTCAGCCTGCTGGAGGTCGCGCGACTTCGGGCCCGGGTTCGCCAGGCCGGCCTCACCGACATCACGGTGGCGGGCAACTTCGTCCGGTTCGCACCGGTGGAGCTGCCGGAGTCGGCCCAGCTGCGGCTGCAGCGGCTCTATCCCAAGAGCGTCGTGAAGCCGGCCGTCCGCACTGCGTTGATCCCGCGTCCGCGCACCGCCCCGGTCGCCGGTCAGCCGTTGCGCGACGAGGCGCTGCTGGCCTGGTGTCGTGAGGTGCTCGACGCGGCGTTGGACAAGCGTTCTGTGGCGGCCGCCTCGGCCTGAGGGTCTCAACGGACCGCGCGAAGCCGGCCCGTAACGGATGGATAGGGTGCCCTCATGCGCAGACGCCTCCTCGCCGCCGTGGCTGTGGGCGCCGCGGCGACCGTGCTCTCCGCGTGCGGTGGCATGCATCCCGGCGCGGCGATCGTGATCAACGACGGTGACTACCGCGCGTCGATGTCCGACGTCGACGACCTGACCGCTGCGCTGTGTGAGGCGTCGCCGCTGCTGGCTGAGGCGCAGGGGTCCCCGGCGCAGACGTCCGAGGCGGTCGACGCCCGGCAGTACGTCGTCGGCCTGCTGATCCAGTCCTATCTCACGCCGTTGGCCGCCAAGCAGGTCGACGCCCCCGAGCCGCCGCCCGATCAGCTCAACGTCTCGCCGGCGGACTACGCCAACATCACCGACCAGATGAGTGATGACGCCGCCGACGAGTTCCTGCAGCTGCTGCAGATGGGTACTCAGGTCGGTGCCTGGCAGGCGAGCATCGGAATGTCACAGCCCAACGCGTCTCCGTCCACCGCCGCTCAGGCCGGCCTGCAGTACGTACTCGACTATGCCGAGGACTTCGACATCGACATCGATCCCCGGATCGGGATGGATGGCAACGATCTCCAGGCGGCGAAGTTCGCGCGGTCCGGATCGATCTCGGTCGCCGCGTCGGATGAGGCGACCCAGCGCCTGGATCCCGAGCAGCGACAGAAGGTCGCGGACTCCCTGCCGAGTTCGCAGGCCTGCGGCTAGCCAGCGCTCAGCGTTGGCTCTGTCTAGGTCGCAGCGTTTGCCGGATCCAGCGGCCGTCCCCAGTCGATCGTGGCGACGACCGCCATCTCGAGCCAGCCGTCCACGGCCCACGGACTGACCGCCGCTTCGACCGCCTGGTCGAACTCGTCGGCCTCCTCCGGCGTCATGAGTTCGCGGGCCAGGCTGGCGGTCGAGTGGAACTGCTCCACGTACGACCCGACCGGCTGGCGAAACCGGATCAGCGCGGTCTCGGCGTGCCCGACCGGGTCGAAGTAGCCGGCCTCGCGGAGGGCGCCGATCAGCGAGTAGTTCGGGTCGTAGTCGGGATTGCGCGAGTGCCGTCGGATGACGTCGACGAGAGCGTCGCGCCACGGAACCTCGTGCGGCCCGTGCTCGACGACCGCGAGCAGGCCGTCCTCGGTCGTCGCGCGGGTGAGCCGGGCGAACACCGGCTCCCACGACATCCAGTGCAGGCTGGCGCCGGCTGTCACGAGTGAGTACGGGCCGGCGAGATCGCAGGTCTCGACGGCGCCGACGAACCATCGAAGGTTGTCGCGACGCCCGCCGGGTCGATCGCGTCCGGCGGCGACCATGGCAGGCGAGATGTCGATCGCATCGACCCGGTCCATCCGCTCCGCGAGCGGCCGGGCCAGCGCACCCTCGCCGGCGCCGATGTCGAGCAGATGCCGGTGTGAATCGGCCACGAGCTGCTCGAGAACCGTGAAGACCTCGCCCGGATAGGGCGGACGATGCTGATAGGCGTCGGCGACGCCGGGATGTTCGAACGTGGCGGCGAGCTCGGCGTGCGACAGACCCATATGCCGAGACTGCCACGCCGCGCATCTGCACCCCTCGAGTTCCGAGTTGTTGTCGGTGCTGCCACGTCCAGACCGACAACAGCTCGGTACTCGAGCGGACGTAGGCTCGCCGCGTGCGTAGCGTCAGCGAGGTTCATGCCGGCAAGGTCCATGTCATCGTGACCAGCCCACGGGTTGCGCCGGGGCTGCTCAGCGCCGAGGCCTGGGCGCTGCTCGCCGGGCCGGCTCGGGTCGCCGCGCCCGATCTGACCGACCCGGTCGTCACGGCGGTCCGGCGCGCCGGTGTCGAGGTGACCGAACTGGCCGGGCCTACCGTCCTCGACAACCATGCCCGGCGTGACGCCGATGCCGACAGCGACCACAACGCCGACGCCGACCTGGTGTGGCTGGCGCCGCACGGCGAGACCGGCTGGGCCAGGCGGGTCGCCGTCGACGTGGTCGGAGGCGATCGCTCGGTCGAGGTCGAGGTGGTCCACGGCTCGTACGACCTGCCCGGGGCGCGGCTCCTCGACCTGGTCCACGTCATGGACCGGCTGCGTCGTGAGTGCCCCTGGGATCGCAAGCAGACGCACGAGAGTCTGGCGCGCTACCTGCTGGAAGAGGCGTACGAGACGCTCGAGGCCATCGATGCCGACGACCAGGACCATCTCCGCGAGGAACTCGGCGACCTGCTGCTCCAGGTGATGTTCCACGCTCGCATCGCGTCGGAGCGCGAGGACTCTGCGTGGGACGTCGACGACGTCGCCGGTGGGATCGTAGAGAAGCTGATCCGCCGCCATCCGCACGTGTTCAGCGATGTCGAGGTCGCCGACG
>JALDXR010000483.1:0-3422 GCA_032154865.1 Nocardioidaceae bacterium | reverse complement strand
CACCGGGAGTTGGCGCAATCTCGCGCCAACACTCACGGTGGCTGTCAGTGCCAGCGGCTTGACTTCAGGTGCACTTGATGTTCGAGGATGAGTTTCGCGACGCCCGTTGTTGCACCCTTGCGCCCGATCGATCCGGAGGTACGCGATGGACATGGAGGTGACCGCGTGGACGTCGCTCTACCACGCGATGCACGCGCAGGAGGAGCGGCGCCCGTTCTCGCGGGCCACCCTGAGGCGGATCGGGTCGTTCGCCAAGCCGCACCGGCGACAGCTCATCCAGTTCCTTGTTCTCAGCGTCCTGACGGCGATCCTCACGGTCGCGACGCCGATCCTGGCCGGTCGCGTGGTCGATGCCATCGTCGACGGCGAGTCGGAGGGCCTCGTCATCGGCCTCGCCGTCCTCATCGCCGTGATCGCCGTTGCCGAGGCCGCGCTCGGACTCGTCAGCCGCTGGCTGTCCGCCCGGATCGGTGAGGGACTCATCCTCGACCTGCGTACGGCGGTCTTCGACCACGTCCAGAAGATGCCGATCGCGTTCTTCACCCGTACTCGCACCGGCGCTCTGGTCAGTCGGCTCAACAACGACGTGATCGGCGCTCAGCGAGCCTTCAGCGACACCCTGTCCGGCGTCGTGAGCAACCTGGTGACGGTCCTGCTCACCTTCGTGGTCATGGTCAGCATCTCCTGGCAGGTCACGCTGCTGACCTTGCTGCTCCTTCCGGTGTTCGTCCTGCCGGCGCGGTTCATGGGCTCGCGGCTGGCGCGACTCGAGCGGGAGGCGGCCGACCACAACGCGGCGATGGGCAACCAGATGACCGAGCGCTTCTCGGCCCCCGGAGCGACCCTGGTCAAGCTGTTCAGCCGACCCACGATCGAGTCGGCCGAGTTCGAGTCGCGGGCCCGGCGGGTGCGTGACATCGGGGTCAAGACGGCGATGGTGCAGTGGGTGTTCATCACCGCGCTGACCTTGGTGTCCGCGCTGGCACTCGCGCTCGTCTACGGTCTCGGCGGCTTCTACGCCCTGCAGGGAACCCTCGACACCGGTGCCGTCGTCGCGCTCGCCCTGCTCCTGACCCGGCTGTACGCACCGCTGACCGCGCTGGCCAGCGCCCGGGTCGAGGTGATGAGCGCCGTCGTGAGCTTCGACCGGGTCTTCGAGGTGCTCGACCTGCAGCCCTTGATCGCCGACAAGGACGACGCGCGGTCGGTACCGGCCGGGCCGGTCGCGGTGGAGTTCGACCACGTCAACTTCAGCTACCCGGCGGCCGACAAGGTGTCACTGGCCTCGCTCGAGGAGGTCGCGACCCTCGATACGCGTGGCGGAGTCGAAGTGCTGCACGACCTGTCGTTCCGCATCGAGCCAGGTCAGCTGGTGGCACTCGTCGGCTCGTCCGGCGCCGGCAAGTCGACGATCGCGCAACTCGTGCCGCGACTCTACGACGTCGACTCCGGCACGATCCGGCTGTCGGGTGAGGACGTACGCGATCTGTCCGCCGAGTCGATCCGGGCCGCACTCGGCATGGTGACCCAGGACGGTCACCTGTTCCACGAGTCGGTGCGATCGAACCTGCTGCTGGCCCAGCCGGAGGCGTCCGAGGACGCCCTGTGGGACGCGCTCGAACGCGCTCGGCTCGCCGACCTCGTCGCGTCGCTGCCCGACGGTCTCGACACGGCACGACTCCTGCTGGCCCGGCCGCGGATGGTGATCCTCGACGAGGCGACGGCGCATCTGGACTCGACCTCGGAGGCGGCCGTACAAGCGGCGTTGACCGAGGCGTTGGCCGGCCGGACCGCACTGGTGATCGCGCACCGGCTCTCGACCGTACGCGCCGCCGACCTCATCCTCGTGATCGAGGACGGCCGGGTGGTGCAAAGCGGCACCCACGACGAACTGCTCGCGGCCGGCGGCCGCTACGAGGAGCTCTACCGAACCCAGTTCGAGCAACAGCCGCAGGTCAACCAGGTGGAGGCCGCCGCGAGCTGACCCGGGGCGTCAGGTGCCGGTCTCCTGCTCGACGAGGAAGGCCCGGACGTCGCCCTCGGTGATGACGGCCATCATCCCGCTCAGCGATCGGGTCTCGTGACTCTCGCCCGGTTCCCACAGCGCGGCATGCCCCGGCTTCAGCGCGTACTCGGTGCCGTCGGCGCCGGACACGATCGCGTCACCGGCGACGACGAGAAACAATTGCCGCCGGACCGCCGCGTGCCGGCCGATACGGCCGCCGGGGCCCAGGCGCAGGAAAGTCATCACCCCCCGGGCGATCTGAGCCATCGGCGTGACCGTGAAACGCTCGCTTCCGAAGTCGGTCACGGTACGGGCGCGATCGGCGTCGAGCTCGAGGATCCTCACAACGAAGGTGTATCAAGTCCGGCGGCCCGGCGGCGAGGGCTAATCCAAAACTGGGCTACAAGGTCCCTTTTGCTCAGGGCCTTTCGACCCGGTGAAAGTCGGACGCTTCGCACCGCTCACGGCCGCGATCCGCCGCGGTCCCCGTAGGGTGCAAACGACGCGATCCGACGACGGTGGGAGTGGCCGATGATCATCGTGGCGGGACCCATCTTCGTCACGCCGGGACGCCGCGACGCGTTCGTCGCCGGCTCCGTCGAGGCGGTCGTCGCCGCACGTGAGACGCCGGGTTGTCTCGACTTCGTTGTGGCCGCTGATCCCGTCGACGCCGATCGGGTCAACGTCTTCGAGCGGTGGACGTCGCAGGCCGATCTCGAGGCATTTCGCGGCGCCGGACCCACCGCGGACCTCGCGGCCGACATCGTGGCGGCCGAGGTGGCGGAGTGGGAAGTCGCGGACAGCTGAGTCACTGTGGATGTCGAACGGCTCGGTCTGGCTCCGACGTATCAGGTGAAGGGGGCCCCGGCCCGACGCCAGTCAGAGAACGGAGCGTGCCATGAAGTACGTCATCTTGATCCACTCGAACCCGCAGCCGTGGGGGCACCCGACCGGTGACTTCGTCGCCGAGCACCAGGCGTTGCCGCCGGAACAGCGTGGGGCGCTCAACGCCGACTTCGAGAAGCTCCTGACCGACCTCACCGAGCGCGGTGAGCTGCTCGGCGGCGAGGCGCTGGGCGACCCGACGTCGGCCCGGCTCTACCGCTGGCGCGACGGCCAGCCGTACGCGACCGACGGGCCGTACGCCGAAGCCAAGGAACACTTCGCCGGATTCTTCCTCGTCGACGTCGCGAGCCGGGAGCGGGCCGAGGAGATCGCCGCCCGGATGGCCGGCCCCGGCGAGACGGTCGAGCTCCGTCCGGCCTGGACCGACGACGACTGAGCCGCCGCCCGGCGGGGTCGGTTGTTCGCCGCCGTTCGCCGGACAGCCACGGCGTACGCCATCTTGACCGGCCAGGCTCCCGTCGACTGGGGCCAGGTGGCTCGCGCTCTGCACCTGCGGGTGAGTACGAATCCC
>JALDXR010000482.1:0-3428 GCA_032154865.1 Nocardioidaceae bacterium | reverse complement strand
CTCGAGCTGATCCACGCCTACCGGGTGCGCGGCCACATGATGGCCGACACCGACCCGCTGGAGTACGAGCAGCGCAGCCACCCCGACCTCGACGTGCTCAGCCACGACCTGACCCTGTGGGACCTCGAGCGCGAGTTCGCCACCGGGTCGTTCGGCGGCGAGCAGCGGTTCATGAAGCTGCGCCACATCCTCGGCATCCTGCGCGACTCCTACTGCCGCACGGTCGGCATCGAGTACATGCACATCCAAGACCCCGAGCAGCGGCGCTGGATACAGGAGCGGGTCGAGCGGCCCCACGAGAAGCCGCCTCGCGAGGAGCAGCTGCGGATCCTCCACAAGCTCAACCAGGCCGAGGCGTTCGAGACGTTCCTGCAGACCAAGTTCGTCGGCCAGAAGCGGTTCTCGCTCGAGGGCGCGGAGACGACGATCCCGCTCGTCGACGAGATCTGCGAGGCGGCCGCCGAGGCCGAGCTCGACGAGGTCGCCATCGGCATGGCCCACCGCGGGCGCCTCAACATGCTGGCCAACATCGTCGGCAAGAAGTACAGCCAGATCTTCCGCGAGTTCGAGGGCAACATCGACCCGCGCACCGTGCAGGGCTCCGGCGACGTGAAGTACCACCTCGGCGCCGAAGGTGAGTTCGTCGGGCAGGACGGCGACACGATCAAGGTGTCGCTGGCCGCGAACCCGTCGCACCTCGAGACGGTCGACCCGGTCCTCGAAGGAATCGCCCGGGCCAAGCAGGACCTGCTCGACAAGGGCGCCAACTACCCCGTGCTGCCGCTCCTGGTGCATGGCGACGCGGCGTTCGCGGGTCAGGGCGTCGTCGCCGAGACGCTGAACCTGTCGCAGCTGCGCGGCTACCGCACCGGCGGCACCGTCCACGTCGTGGTCAACAACCAGGTCGGGTTCACGACGTCGCCGGCGCAGTCACGGTCGTCGCTCTACTGCACCGACGTGGCCCGGATGGTCCAGGCGCCGATCTTCCACGTCAACGGCGACGATCCCGAGGCTTGCATCCGGGTGGCCCGGCTGGCGTTCGACTACCGCCAGGCGTTCAACACCGACGTGGTCATCGACCTGGTCTGCTACCGCCGGCGCGGTCACAACGAGGGCGACGACCCGTCGTACACGCAGCCGCTGATGTACGACCTGATCGAGAAGAAGCGCTCCGTACGCAAGCTCTACACCGAGGCCCTGATCGGTCGCGGCGACATCACCGTCGAAGAGGCCGAGTCCGCGATGCAGGACTACCAGGCCCTGCTGGAGCGGGTGTTCACCGAGGTCCGCGAGGCGAAGTCGACGCCGATGGAGTACGCCACGGTGCCGGACTACCCCGACAAGCCGGCCGAGGAGCAGCAGACCTTCGTCACACCCGAGGTGCTCAAGGCGATCTCGGACGCCTACGACACGCCGCCGGACGGCTTCACGGTCCACCCGAAGGTGCTGCCCCAACTGCAGCGCCGGGCCGCCGCGATCACGCAGGGACCGATCGACTGGGGCACCGCCGAGATCATCGCGCTCGGCTCACTGCTGCTGCAGAATCGGCCGGTCCGGTTGGCCGGTCAGGACTCCCGGCGCGGCACGTTCGTCCAGCGGTTCGCCACGATCATCGACCGTAAGAGCGCGGCCGAGTGGACTCCGCTGGCCACCCTCAGTCCGGACCAGGCGCCGCTCTACATCTACGACTCGCTGCTGTCCGAGTACGCCGCGATGGGCTTCGAGTACGGCTACTCCGTGGCCCGGCCGGAGGCCCTGGTGATCTGGGAGGCGCAGTTCGGCGACTTCGCCAACGGCGCCCAGGTGATCATCGACGAGTACATCTCGTCCGGTGAGGCCAAGTGGGGTCAGAAGTCCGGCGTCGTACTCCTGCTCCCCCACGGCTACGAAGGACAAGGGCCGGATCACTCGTCGGGTCGGATCGAGCGCTTCCTCACCCTGGCCGCCGAGGATGCCTTCACGGTGGCACAGCCGTCGACACCGGCGTCGTACTTCCATCTGCTGCGGCGGCACACGCTGCAGCTCAACCACCGGCCGATGATCGTCTTCACGCCGAAGTCGATGCTGCGGGCCAAGGCGGCCGTGTCGATGCCGGAGGACTTCACGACCGGCGGGTTCCAGCAGATCATCCCGGACGACCAGGTCGACCCGGATCGGGTCGAGCGGGTGCTGCTGTGCAGCGGTCGTATCGCGTGGGATCTGCTCGCCGAGCGGGCCAAGCGCGAGGGCGATGAGCCGCACACGGCGATCCTGCGGGTCGAGCAGCTCTACCCGTGGCCGGTGCAGGCGTTGCGGACCGAGCTGGCGAAGTACCCCAACCTGGCGCAGCTGCGCTGGGTGCAGGACGAGCCGGCCAACATGGGCCCGTGGCCGCACATGGCGCTCCACATCACTCCGCAGCTCGATGGGCTGCCGTTCTACCGGGTCTCGCGGCCCGAGTCGACGGCGCCGGCGGTCGGTCAGCACTCCCGGCACGTCGAGGAGCAGCGGGCGCTCGTGCAGCAGGCGTTCGCCTGACCGGCACCGGAGCGACGCAGGTGTACTTCACGGATCGGGGGATCGAGGAGCTCGAGTCCCGTCGTGGCGACGACGAGGTGACGCTGGCGTGGGTCGCGGATCGGCTCCGCGAGTTCTGCGACCTCAATCCGGAGTTCGAGACCCCGGTCGAGCGGCTGGCGACCTGGCTGGCCCGACTCGACGACGAGGACGACGACGACGCCTGACGCTCATCCGCCCCGTCTGGCCCGCTCATCCGCCCGATCTGGCCCGCTCATCCGCCCCGTCTGGCCCGCTCATCCGCCCGTCTGGCCCGCTCATCCGCCCGTCTGGCCCGCTCATCCGCCCCATCTGGCCCGCCGATCCGCCCCATCTGGCCCGCTCATCCGCCCCGTCTGAGCCGGACCTCCGGCGCATTGAACTCCCGCTCGATCCGGCGGGCGCCATCCGGCTTGAATCCCTGCCGACGGTAGAACCCCTGGGCCCGGTCGTTGGCTTCGAGGACCCACAGGTACGCCGACACGTCGCCGATCGCGGCCTGGAACAAGCGGTGACCGATGCCGGCGCCGTACTGCGATGCGCGCACGTAGATGGCGTAAAGCTCCAGGTCGAGGTCGATGTCGTCGTCGCGCCCGGCACCCGCCGCCGCGAAGCCCACCAGCTCCCCGTCGTCAGCGACGGCCAACCACGGCGGCCCCGCGGAGATGTACGACCGCCACCGCTCTGTGCGCTCCTCGAGATCGTCGGTGAGCCTGGCCAAGAGCTCCGGATCCGCGACGGACGAGTACGCCTCGCGCCAGCAGGCGATGTGCAGCGCGGCACCTGCGGCGGCGTCATCGATGCCGGCGGGACGGATCGTCACCATGGCAGCTCCCTCGGGGTCAAGTGCGGCGGACGGCCGGGCCAGATGGGGCGGATGAGCGGGCCAGATG
>JALDXR010000057.1:0-11775 GCA_032154865.1 Nocardioidaceae bacterium | reverse complement strand
GTCCGGGACACCGCCGTCGTGCGTCTCGCGGCCGGGAGCGGGGCCCCTGTGGACAACGCCCGCGGTCAGCGGCGGGATCCTGGCAGGCTTTCGCCACCCACCCCCGCCGACACCTCCCGGAGATCCACATGCGTCCTGTCCTCCGACCGGGTTCGCCGCTGCTGCGGCGCGACGCCGAGCATCTCCAGCTCGGCACCGAGCCCGGGCACGCCCTCGTCGTCGCGGCCCATGACGCGCTGTCCGATCTGCTCTGCGGTCTGGACGGCGTACGCACGACCGACGACCCGGCAGTCGACGCACCCCTGGTCGATGCCCTGCTCGCCGCCGGTGTCGTCGTCGACTCCGACATCTGGCGCACCGAGTCCGGGCTCGAGAGCGAGGCCGCCCACCTGCTGACCCGTGGCGTCGACGGCAAGGCCGCGCGGACCCAGCTCGCCCGCCGCCGGACGGCCACCGTACGCATCATCGGTGACAACGCTCTGGGCACGGCCGTCGCCGAGCTCCTCGAGGCCTCCGGTGTCGGCTCGGTCGCCACCGCCACGGCGCCGACCTCCGGTCTGGACCTGGTCATCCTGGCCGGCGAAGGCGAGACGGCCCGCGAGATCGGCGACGAGTGCCTGCGGGTCGACGTGCCCCACCTCGTGACCGCCACCCGCGACGGCTGCGGCGTCGTCGGGCCGCTCGTGCAGCCTGGCCGGACCGCCTGCCTGCGCTGCATCGACGCCGCGCGCAGCACCATCGACGCAGCGTGGCCCGCGATCGTGGCCCAGCTCGACCGGCCCCTGGCGGGATCGTCGAGCACCCTCGTACGCGCGGTTTCCGCCGTCCTCGATGCCGCGGTCGCGGTGCTCACCGCGCGCGACGCACTGGCCCATCTGGCGAGCGAGCCGGCGTTGACCTACGGTGCGACCCTGCGGATCGGACCGGATCTGTCCGACCTGCGCCGGCATCACTGGCCCCTCCAGGACACCTGTGGTTGTGCACCGTTGACCTAGCCGCAGACCCACACCAGGAAGAATGGAGCTGTGACCACCTCCGACGAGTCCGCGCCGCTTCCCCGCAAGGCGGTTGCCCGGACAGCTCGACTGGCCACTCTTCCGCTCGGGTTCGCGGGCCGAGCCACCGCCGGGATCGGACGGCGGCTTGTTGGCGTGCCGGCCGACCGGGTCGTCACCGACGTGCAAGCCCGTACCGCCGAGCAGGTCTTCAAGGTGCTCGGCGATCTCAAGGGCGGCGCCATGAAGTTCGGCCAGGCGATGAGTGTCTTCGAGGCCGCGCTCCCCGACGAGCTGGCCGCGCCCTATCGCGCCACGCTGACCCAACTGCAGGACTCGGCCCCGCCGATGGACGCGACGACCGTCCACCGGATGCTGGCGGCCGAGCTCGGACCGCGGTGGCGCGACCAGCTGATCGAGCTCGACGACGACCCGGCGGCCGCCGCGTCGATCGGCCAGGTGCACCGTGGCCGCTGGCACGATGGCCGCGAGGTGGCGGTCAAGGTGCAGTATCCGGGCGCCGGCGACGCGCTCCGCTCCGATCTCAAGCAGATCGCTCGAGTGTCCCGGCTGCTCGGCAGCCTGCTGCCCGGCATCGAGGTCAAGCCTCTGGTGGAGGAGCTTCGAGACCGGGTCGTCGAGGAGCTGGACTACGACCTGGAGGCCGACGCCCAGCGGACGTTCGCCGCCGCGTACGCCGAGGACAAGGACGTCGACGTCCCCGACATCGTCATGCATACGAAGCGGGTCTTGGTCAGCTCCTGGATGGACAGCCACGGCTCACTGGCGCGACTGATCGCAGAGGGCGACCAGGCCGACCGGGACCACTACGGCGAGCTCTACGCCCGGTTCCTGTTCGACGGTCCGCGCCGAACCGGGCTCCTCCACGCCGATCCGCATCCCGGCAACTTCCGGCTGCTCGCCGACGGCCGGCTCGGCGTCGTCGACTACGGCTCGGTGGCCCGGCTGCCGGAGCACACCCTGCCGCCGCCGATCGGCCGACTGCTCCGCCGCGCCGTCGAGGACGACTACGACGCGGTCGTCGAGGGGCTGCGCGAGGAGGGATTCATCAAGCCCGGCATCGACATCCCGGTCGAGGTGCTCCGCGACTACCTCGGTCCGTTCGTCGAACCGGCCCAGTCGGAGACGTTCCAGTTCAGCCGGGCGTGGATGCAGCGCCAGGCGGCCCGCATGAACGATCCCCGCAAACCGGCCTTTACCACTGCCATCCGGATCAACCTCCCCCCGTCGTACCTCCTCATCCACCGGGTCTGGATCGGCGGCATCGGTGTCCTCAGCCAGCTCGGCGCCGAGGCTCCGTTCCGGGCTATCTGCGAAGAAGCGCTGCCAGGTTTCGCCAACAGCTGACCGAGGCGGTGTCTGGCTATCGCTGACGCCGGGCGACGCGCAGCAGGCCGGGGATAGCCAGACACGGCCTTAGGCGGACTAAAGTGGCACAGCGTGTCTCGGGCACATCGGCAGGAGGAGGTACGCAATGGGGCAGACGCGGCGGGTGCTTCTTCACATCGGCGCCCCCAAGACCGGAACGACGTTCCTCCAGTCCGTGCTCTGGCAGTACCGCCACACCTGGTCGGAGTACGGCATCGCTTATCCGGTCGAAGGCCCCGACGAGATGTTCCACGCCACGCTCGATGTGCGCGCGCTGCCGTGGGGTGGCGTCGACCATCCCGAGTGGGCCGGGTCGTGGGACCGGCTGAGTGACCGCGTCGCCGGCGTTGACTCCGACGTCATCTTGTCCCAGGAACTGCTGGCCGGCGCCGACAAGGCACAGGTGCCGCGGATCATCGAGTCCTTCGTCGACCGTGACGTCCACGTCGTCTACACCCTGCGGTCGCTGGCCGCGATGCTGCGCTCGGACTGGCAGGAGCAGATCAAGCACCGGCATACCGCTGACTGGCCGGAATACCTCCGCCAGGTCTTCAACGAGCCGGACCGGTCCCACTTCGGCCAGTGGTTCTGGGGGCATCACGATGCTGCCTCGGTGCTCGCCCGCTGGTCGTCGGCGTTGCCGGCCGAGCGCATCCACGTCGTGGTCACAGCTCCGGCCGCCCCCCGGCGCAAACTCTGGACGGACTTCGCCGGTCTGATCGGACTGCCGACAGATCTGGAGCTCGTGAGCAACCGCAACATCAACGTGTCGCTCGGCCGTACAGCGACCCGGCTGCTCGGCAGTGTCAACGAACGCGTCGCCGACCGCTTCGACGACGAGCGCTACGCCTCCGTGGTGGGTCAGGTCCTCACCAACCAGGTGCTCCCGGCGGCAGTGAACCGGGACCCGCTCACGTTCCCGGCCGAGCTCGCCGCTGCGATCCGCAGTCGCGGCGCCGAGATCGCCGCCATGCTGCGGGACGGACCCTACGACGTGGTCGGCGACACCGAGCTCCTCATCGACGACGTACCGATCATGAAGTCCGGGGCGACCGGAGCCGGCGCCCGCAGCGTCGCTCTCGCGGCCGACGTCGCGACGCCGCTGCTGATCCAGATCGGCACCCAGGCCGACGAGATCTCCGGCCTCCGCGATGTCGTCAACCGGCTCAGCGCGGAAGTGGCGCAGTTGCAGAACGCGACGCCCGACACCGCCGGACCGGCACGCCGTTATGTGCGGCAGCTGTCGGAGCGATACGACGCCGTCATGTGGGCCCGCCGGCAGTGGTGGCACGCGGTCGAGCGGTGGCGGACCTGGCGGGCTTCGACCTAGCCGGTCGCGTCACCACCACTCGTTGTCGAGGCGGCCCTCGATGCTGCGTACGTTCTCGCGGGAGCACCGGTCGCAGTAGACCAGCGTCTGGCCGTTCTCGACCGAGGTGGTCCAGGTCAGGGGCAGGGTCTCGCCCGGGGCGACCCGCTCGCAGAAGGCACAGGTGTACGTCACGGGTCCATCCTCTCGCCGGTTGACCGTCGCGGCGGATCGGGACGCGCCATGCCGCGACACGCACCCCCTGGGAGGACGCGTTCCGCGAGACACGCCGGGTGTGTCTCGCGAAATCGGTCCGCTCAGCGTGGCGGCAAGACAGCAGCGAGCCCCGGCCCACCCAAAGGTGAGCCAGGGCTCGCTGGTTTTCCGTCAGACCGACTGGAGGCCCACGACGGGAAGTCGCCGAGCGCCTCAGAGGGCCCTTGCCAAGTGGAGCTTCGCGGCGTGGGCCGCCCGCTCCGCCTGGCGGGCGAGCCGCTGCGCACGGGCCAGATGACGGCCACGGCGGTCGGCTCGCGCCTGTTCGAGGCGCTCGCGACTATGCGCTCGCGCCAGGTCTTCGTACAAGAGATTCATGATGCTGCTCCTGGTCTGAGTCTTGGTGGTCTTTTTCATGTGGTGAATTCCTGTTCCCAGGCGACGGTCAGGCCGCTGCCTCGTTCTTGCGCGGACGGCCGCGCGGGCGCTTGCGGGGGATGACTACTCCCTGCAAGAACAACTCCCCGCCCCAGACGCCCCATGGCTCGCGCCGCTCGAGAGCGCCGTTGAGGCACTCGACCCGGACTGGGCAGTCCAGGCAGAGGGCTTTGGCCAGCTCCACGTCCGCCGGAGACTCGGCGAACCACAACTCGGCATCGTTGGACCGGCAGGGCAACTGGTCATCGTCCACCGCTTCGAGCGTGGCGCTCGGGAACGGTTCGAGGACGCTGATAGACATCTGTCACCTCCTTGTGACTGTCGATCTGACGGTGGGGCCGAAGCCCCCGGAAACTCTTGGGTGTTTCACGTGCTTCGCCATCTTTGGTTGGGACAAACAAAAGGGCCGCGGAATCCTGAGTGGGATTCCGCGGCCTGGAGGTGCGCCGGTGGATGTAAAACTCTCAAACCGGTGGACTCCAGGCTCGGTCTCCCAGGAGGAAGGCCTGCATGGTCGGGACGTACGTCGGGCGGACTCCGAGGGAGTTCGGGCCGTCGATGGACACACTGGTCCCGTCGATGCCGCAAATCCCGGCCGCGCACGTAACGCCGTCCAGTCGCGAGGCGCCAACGTGATCGCGCAGACGCGCCGAAACGGACGGCGAAAGCTTGGTCTTCATGATCATCGGTGGCACCTCCTTCGGTAATGAGCGGTGATGCATCGATCCCTTACGGGGTCGATGCGAAGATGTTACGCCGGTCGGATCAGGGCGCGCAATCCTTTTTTCTGAAGGCGATCGATTGCGTAGATCATCCGGCGTCAGCGGCGCAGATCGCGATGACGTCCGCGCCGTACTTGTCCAGTTTCGCCTTGCCGACACCCGGCACCTTCATCAGCGACGTGGCGTCGGACGGCAGGGTCTCGGCGATCGCCGTCAGTGTCGCATCGGTGAACACGCAGTAGGCCGGCAGCCGTTGCGCGCTGGCCTGCTCGCTACGCCACGACCGCAGCCGCTCGAAGAGCACCTCGTCGTAGGTCGCCGGACACGCGTCGCAACGGCCGATCTTGCGCTCGACGGCAGAGGTGAGCGGTCGGTCGCAGGTGCGGCACCGAACCACTTGGCGACCGCCACGCGAGCCGCGGGCGGTCCGCTGGCGAGCGGGGGCGCCGTCGGAATCGGCCGGGCGAATGCCGTCGAGGAACCGGCTCGGACTTCGGCTGCCGCGCGAACCCGGCGACCGGGCGGCCGACCACGACACGTGCAAGGCGTCGCGAGCCCGGGTCACCCCGACGTAGAACAGCCGGCGCTCCTCCTCGATCGCGGCCGGAGTCTTGGCGTAGACGAACGGGACGGTGCCCTCGTGAGCCCCGACCACGAACACCTGCGGCCACTCGAGCCCTTTGGCGGCGTGCAGGGTCGCCAGGGTGACTCCGTCGGCGACCGGAGCGTGCTGTGCTTGGGCCCGCCGCTCCAACTCACCGACGAGACCGGCGAGATCCGTGCTCTCCTCGGCTCCGGAGAGCTCCCCGGCGAGCGCGATGAGTGCCTGCAGCGACTCCCAACGGTCGCGCTGTGCGCCGCTTCCCGCCGGCGCCTCCGCCGTCCATCCCATGGACGACAGCACCGCGCGTACGTCGCCGACGACGTCGCCGGTCGACTCTCCGGCCCGGGCCGCGCCGCGCAGCAAGGTCATGGCCTGCTTGACCTCGGGCCGGTCGAAGAACCGCTCGAGGCCGCGCACGACATAGCCGATCCCCAGCGCGGCCAGCGCATCTTCGTAGGCCTCCGACTGGGCATTGACCCGGAACAGCACCGCGATGTCGCGCAGCGGCGTGCCGGAGTCGCGCAGCCGGGCGATCTCGCCGGCCACCGCCTCGGCCTCGTCGAGCTCATGGGCATGGCCGGCGCAGCGCACGGCGGCACCGGACTCGCGCTGGGCCTGGAGTACGACCGGTCCGGCTCCGCGCCATCGGCCTTTGGTGCCGTGCGCGACCCGGTTGGCCGCCGTCACCACCTCTGGCGTCGAGCGGTAGTTGCGGACGAGCTCGAGGCGGCGGGCGCCCGGACGCCGACTCGCGAAGCCGGTGAGGTAGTCGGGCGACGCGCCGGCGAAGGAGTAGATCGTCTGCATCGGGTCGCCGACCACGCACACGTCGTCGCGGCCGCCGAGCCACAGGTCGAGCAACGCGACCTGGATCGGGCTCACGTCCTGGAACTCGTCGACGACGAACCAGCGGTACTGCCGACGCACCGTCGCCGCGACCCCCTCGTCGTCGGTCAGGACGGCCGCCGCGCACAGCAGGATGTCCTCCATGTCGAGGCGATCCCGCTCGCGCTTGACCTCCTCGTACGCGCCGAACATCCGGCCCACGGTGGCGTGGTCGAGTCCGGCGGGGTCGCGATCCTGAGCGGCGGCGAGCCCGGCGTAGGTCTCGGGGGTGACGTTGCTGACCTTGGCCCACTCGATCTCGCCGGCCAGGTCGCGCAGCAGCGACGCATCGGCCGACAGCCGGCATCGGGACGCGGCCTCCGACAGCATCGACAGCTTGGACACGATCAGCTCGGGCAGCGGACCGCCGTAGACCTCCGGCCAGAAGTAGCGGGCCTGGCGCAGCGCGGCGGAGTGGAACGTCCGCACCTGAACGCCGTCGACACCGAGCTCGCGGAGCCGGCCGCGCATCTCGCCGGCGGCCCGGGTGGTGAAGGTCACAGCGAGCACCTGCGACGGCACGTAGACACCGGAGGCGACGCCGTAGGCGATGCGATGGGTGATCGCGCGAGTCTTGCCGGTCCCCGCGCCGGCGACGACGCAGACCGGGCCGCGCAGTGCCGTCGCGACCTCACGCTGCTCGGGGTCCAGGGCCGCCAGCAGCCGGTCGGGATCGATCACTGGGGCGACTCCTTGGAATAGCCGTCGAGCAGATCAGGTTGAATATTGAACAGACCCAGCCTAGATCCCGCAAAGGACAGTCAATGTCGGGCCAGTTGACCATGTACTCGACCTCGTGGTGCGGCTACTGCCACCGCCTCGCTCGGCAACTCGATCGAGAGGGCATCGAGTTCTCGGTCATCGACATCGAGAACGATCCGGACGCCGCAGCCGTCGTGGAGCAAGTCAACGACGGCAACCGCACCGTCCCGACCGTGCGCGTCTTCCCCGCCGGTGGCGGCTCCGAGGTCGTCATGACCAACCCCAGTCTCTCCGAGGTGAAGCAGGCGCTCGGCCTGTCCTGAGTGCGGCATCCGGCGGCTCACCAGCGCCCCGGCAACTCGGTCCCGTGCCAGGTCTCGATGAGCCATCGAGAGATCGACACGACACCGGGTAGCTGGACCTCGAGATTCGTGGTCAGCCGGGTGAGCTCGTCTCGGGTGAACCATCGGGCGTCGGACATCTCCCGCCCGTCGACGTCGATCTCGGTCGTGTCGGCGCGGGCGAAGAAGCCACACATCAGGCTCGACGGGAACGGCCACGGCTGGCTGGCGGCGTACGTGACGTCGGCCAGCGTGACGCCGACCTCCTCGTGAACCTCGCGGCGTACGGCGTCCTCCAGCGACTCCCCCGGCTCGACGAATCCGGCCAGGGTCGAGAAGCGGCCCGGCTTCCACGACGGCTGGTGACCCAGCAGGGCGCGATCGTCGTCGTCGGTGACGAGCATGATCACTGCCGGGTCGGTCCGGGGGAAGTGGACCGCCTGACAGCTCGGACAGCGGCGTACATGTCCGGCCTCGGCGAGTTCGGTGGGCGCGCCGCAGCGGGCGCATCGTGGATGGGTGCGATGCCAGTTGGCCAGACCGAGGGCGTGCACCATCAGTCCGCCGTGGACCGCGTCGAGGGCGACGCCCGCCTGCCGTACCGGCGTCGGCTCCAGCTCGTCGGGAACGTCGTCGAGGAAGACCGCCAGATAGACCTGCCCGTCGGCGGCACCGAGGACGGCCCGCTCGCCGGCCGGAGCCGCGTCCGGGGTCAACAGGCGCAGCGACGAGTCATCCATGGCGACCACGCCGTCGCCGACGACCACCACACAGGCGTCGGTCCGATCCCACTGCGCCGCAGCCCACTCGGCCTCGATCCGTTGCCGCCCGAGCCGATCGTGACGGCTGCGGGAGAAGTGGAACGTGGGAGCGGCGCGACGATCGGCGGCAGTCACGCTCGCCAGCCTAGGGGGTCGCGCGATCGGTCCAAGTGGGCCGTAGGCTGCCCGGCTGTGAGTACGCACATCGCTGCCGCGCCCGGTCAGATCGCGCCCCGCGTCCTGTTCCCCGGCGACCCGCTACGGGCGGAGTGGATCGCCAAGACCCACCTCGACGACGCCGAGTGCTACTCCCGCGTCCGCAACATGCTCGGCTTCACCGGCACCTACCGCGGCCAGCCGGTCAGCGTCCAGGGTTCGGGGATGGGCCTGCCGTCACTCGCCATCTACGCGACCGAGCTGTTCCAGGAGTACGGCGTCGAGCAACTGGTCCGGGTCGGATCGTGCGGCGCTCTCGCCACGTCGCTGCGGCCCCGCGACCTCGTGCTCGCCATGAGCGCCGCGACCGACTCGGCGATGAACCGGCTGCGCTTCCACGGTCTCGACTACGCCGCCACGGCCGACTTCGGGCTGCTCCGGGCCGCCCACGACGCGGCGACGGCGCGAGGGCTCGAGCCGGCCGTGGGCCAGATCCTGTCGTCGGACTCGTTCTACAACCCGCGCCCGGAGCTCGTCGACCTCCTGGCCGACCACGGCGTACTCGCGATCGAGATGGAGGCCAACGCCCTCTATACGCTGGCGGCCGCGTTCGGCCGGCGCGCGCTCGCCGTCTGTACGGTGTCCGACCAGATCCGCACCGGCGAAACGCTGTCCGCCGCAGATCGGGAGAATTCGCTCGGCGAGATGGTGGAGATCGCGCTCGAGGCGATGACCTCGGAGACTCCACCGCAGGTGAGCCACGCCGCACGGTGAGTCACGACCGGGCACGGCGCCACTTACAGTGGAGGCGTGTCCGGGCCAGCGGTGGTCGTCGTCGACGCCGATCCGGGGGCACTGCGAGACGTCGAACGGGAGCTGAGTGAGCGCTACGCGCGCCACTACAACCTCATCTGCCTGTCGTCGCCCTACGACGCTCGCGTCCAGCTGAAGGAGATGGCCGAGAACGGCGGCGACGTCGCCCTCGTTCTCGCCGGACAGTTGCTTTCGGGCATGACTGGGACCGAGCTGCTGACAGAGGCCGGACATCTCCATCCCCACGCCAAGCGCGGACTCCTGGTCGACTGGGGCAACTGGGGCGACGAGCCCGCCGGCGAAGCGATCTTCGACGCCATCGCCCACGGCCGGATCGACCACTATGTGCTCCGGCCGGCCGCCGAGCCGCCGGACGAGCTGTTCCACCAGACGATCTCCGGCCTGCTGCTCGAGTGGGCCGAGACCCGGCGCGCCTTCCCGTACGCGGTTCATATCGTCGCCGACTCGTGGACCGGACGGGCGTACGAGCTGCGCGACGTCCTCGGACGTTGCGCGATCCCGCACGCCTTCAGCCTGGCCGACTCGGAGGAGGGACAGACCGTCCTGGCCAAAGCGGGCGTCGACGCCAAGCTCCCGCTCGTCGAGCTGCCCGATGGGCGGTTCCTGCACGACCCGACCAACGCCGAGCTCTCGGTGGCGGCGGGATCGAGGGTGCATCCCGAGGGCCAGGACTTCCAGCTCCTCATCGTCGGCGCCGGACCAGCCGGCCTGTCGGCCGCCGTCTACGGTGCCTCGGAGGGTTTCCACACCTTGGTCGTCGACCAGGGCGGACTCGGCGGCCAGGCCACGTCCAGCTCGCTGATCCGCAACTACCTCGGCTTCCCCCGCGGGGTGACCGGCCGCCGGCTGGCGCAGCAGGCGTACGACCAGGCCTGGGTCTTCGGGGCGAGCTTCGCGTTCATGCAGCGGGCGACCGAGCTCCGCACTCGGGACGACGGCGGTCTGCTCGTCACGCTCTCCGACAGTGGGCCGATCCGGGCCGATGTGGTGCTGCTGGCGACCGGCGCTTCGTATCGGCGGCTGGGGGTCCCCGAGCTCGAGGCGTTGAACGGCGCCGGCGTCTTCTACGGCGGCTCCACGTCGGAGGCGCATGGCATGGCCAACAGCGACGTCTACGTCCTCGGCGGCGCCAACTCGGCCGGCCAGGCCGCCCTGCATCTGGCGCGCTTCGCCCGACAGGTCACGATCGTCGTGCGGGGGAAGTCGCTCGACGCCGGGATGTCGCACTATCTAGCCCGCCAGATCGAGGTGACGCCACGCGTGCGGGTCCGGCTGGGGACCCAGATCGTCGGCGGTGGCGGCGACGGCTGGCTGGAGCGCCTCGTACTGCGCGACCGCCTCAATGGGACCGAGGAGACCGTCGACGCCGACGGGCTCTTCCTGATGATCGGCGCGCATCCGCACACGGACTGGCTGCCGGACGAGATCGAACGAGATCCCGGCGGGTTCGTCCTCACCGGGGCCGACGTGGACCCTGCTCGGTGGCCGCTCGCTCGCGAACCGCTCCTCCTCGAGACGAGCATGCCGCGGGTCTTTGCGGTCGGCGACGCCCGGCACGGTTCGGTCAAGCGGGTGGCTTCCGCGGTCGGCGAGGGCTCCGTCGCGATCCAGCTCCTGCACCGCCTGGCCGCGGACGATCGGCTGCGGCCCGGCCGCTGACCGCAACGCTGGCGGTAGCCATATTGCGCGACACGCCCGGCGTTTCTCGCGATTTGGCTACCCCCACGGGTGGCGAGTGGGTCAGGCGCCGGTGACCAGGTGTTCCAACTCGGCGCGGTCGGCGAGGTCATCGGGGCGTACGAGATCACCGGTGCGTACGTAGTAGAACGCGGCTCCGACCCGATCCAGCGGCAAGTCGTGCATCTCGGCCCAGGCCAGCCGGTAGATCGCGAGCTGCAGCGGGTCAGCGTCCTGGCTCCGCCCGGTCTTCCAGTCGACGACCTCGAAGCCGTCCTCGGTCGCGTAGACGGCGTCGATCCGGCCGCGAACGACCTGGCCGCCGAGCAGCAACGCGAACGGCGCCTCGACCGCGTGCGGTGGCCGGTCGGCGAACGGTCCGGCCCGGAAGGCCTCGATCAGCTCCGCGAGATCCGCATCGTCGTCGATGTCGGCGTCGGCGCGGCCCGGCAGGTCGGTCGGGTCCCACAGGGACTGCTGACCGAAACGCGCCTCGACCCAGGCATGGAACCGGGTGCCGAACCGGGCTGCGGACGACGGCCGTCGCGGCATCGGGCGGGCCAGGTCGCGGGCAAGCCGATCCGGGTCGTCCCGAAGCCGTTGCACGGCGGTCGCGGACAGGGCGGCCGGCAGGTCGACCTCGATGCGATCCGCGCTCGCCGCGGCGGCCTCGGCCAATAGCGGCTCGATCTCAGTGTCGATCCGCTCCAAGACGGCGGTGACATCTCGGTCCGATGCCGCGAGGC
>JALDXR010000056.1:0-11780 GCA_032154865.1 Nocardioidaceae bacterium | reverse complement strand
GCTCGGCGGTGGCCGCGGCGAGCAGGTCTTGCGCGCGTCCGGCCATCGCTCGCGCTCGCTCTTCGGCGGTACGCAGTGCCAGCCGGGCTTCCATCTCTGCCGTACGAGCCGACCGCGCCCGCTCGGCCAGGTCGTCCAGCGCGGAGTCCTCGGGCTCGTCGTCGGAGTGGGACTTCGCGTCCTCGAGGCGCCGCTCCAGATCGGACAGCGTCGCGACGTGCTCGGCACGGCTCTGCCGGGCTCCGGCGATCGCCTTGGCGAGCCGGTCGGACTCCGCCCGGGCCGAACGGGCCGCGGAGCCGAGCTGGCCGAGCTCCTCGGCGACAGCGGCGAGAGTGGCGTCCGACTCGTGCAGCTTGGCGAGGGCCACGTCGACCCGCCGCTGCGAGGTCTGCGTCTCCTCCTCGAGGCGGGAGACCTCGAAGCGCAGCCGCTCGCCCTCGTGGGTCGCGGTGTCCAGCTCCGCCCGCGCCTGGTCGAGCGCCGCTTGCACCTCGATGAGACTGGGCGCCGACGACGACCCGCCGGAGGCGAAGTGGGTGCCGAGCAGGTCGCCGTCGCGGGTCACGGCGACGACGTCCGGCAGGTCGCGGATCAGCATGCGTGCTGCGTCGAGGTCGTCGACGACGGCGACCTTGTAGAGCAGCCGGCGCAAGGTGGCACGCAAGGCGTACGGCGCGTCGACGGCGTCGAGGGCATAGGTGGCGCCCGCCGGCAGTCCGGGCCAATCCTGGTCGTCCAAGTTGTCGACACCGAGCACCAGGCCGGCCCGTCCGAGATCCTCGGTGCGCAGATGCTCGATCGCGTCGATGGCGGAGTCGACACCGGTCACGGCCACCGCGTCGGCAGCGCTTCCGAGCGCGGCCGCAATGGCGGCCTCGTGCCCGTCGTGGACCGACAGCAGTGCGGCGACCGAGCCGAGCAGCCCGGACACGTGGTCGGTGGCGGCGAGCAGAGCGCCCGCGCCGTCCTTGCGGGTGAGGCCGAGCTCGAGCGCCTCGGCCCGGGCCGCCAGGGCAGCCCGCTCGCGTTCGGCCGTCTGAGCCTCGTCACGCAGCTTGTCGAGCCGGTCGGTCACGTCGTCGAGCGCCGACTGGGCGCCTTCGTACTCCGCGTCGAGGCCGCTCTCGCCGGCGTCCAGGCTCGCGACCTGGGTCTCGAGTGCGGTGAAGTCATGCTCGGCTCGCTCGGCACGGCGCTCCGCCTCGTCCTGGGCGCCCTGGAGCCGGCCGATCTCGTCGTCGACGCCGTGGATGCGGCTGCGCATCGCGCCGACCTGGCCGCCCAGCCGGGCCAGCCCTTCGCGACGGTCTGCCGCCGCTCGCACCAGCCCGGCCACCCGGCGATCCTCGTCGGCATGCCGCCGCTCCGCCTCGCGCCGGACCGCCACGGCCGACTCGAGCGCATCCCGCCGCTCGGCGACCTCGGCCTCGATCTCCTGCTCGGCAGCGCGAACCTCGGCGGCCTCGGCCTCGAGTGCCTCCGGGTCGCGGCTGGGCGCGATGTCCTCGCTCTCGCTCGTCGCGAGCCGGATCCGCTCGGCCGCGAGACCGGCGGTGCCGCGAACCCGCTCGCGAAGGCCGGACAGGTGGTACCACGTCTCCTGCGACCGGGCCAGCAGCGGTGCGTCGGCGGCCAGCCGCTGCTCCAGGTCGGACTCCCTCTCGCGGCCCTGTGCGAGCGCCTGCTCGGCCGACTCGCGCCGCTCGCGCAGCGCCCGCTCGTCGGCGAGCTCGCGCTCGAGGGACGTCCGCGCGGTGACGATGTCGTCGGCCAATAGCCGGGCCCGGGCGTCTCGTACGTCGGCCTGGATCACGGCCGCCTTGCGAGCCACCTCCGCCTGCCGGCCCAGGGGCTTCAGCTGGCGCCGGATCTCGCCGAGCAGGTCCTGCAACCGGGTCAGGTTGCCCTCGGTGGCATCGAGCTTGCGGAGCGCCTTCTCCTTGCGCTTGCGGTGCTTGAGTACGCCGGCGGCCTCCTCGATGAAGCCGCGCCGGTCCTCGGGAGTCGCGTGCAGGATCGAGTCGAGCTGGCCCTGGCCGACCACGACGTGCATCTCGCGGCCGATCCCGGAGTCGGACAGCAGCTCCTGGACGTCGAGCAGCCGGCAGGTCTGGCCGTTGATCGCGTACTCCGAGCCGCCGCCCTGGAACATGGTCCGCGAGATGGTGACCTCGGTGTAGTCGATCGGCAGCGCGCCGTCGGTGTTGTCGATCGTGAGGAGGACCTCGGCGCGACCCAGCGCGGGGCGGCCGGCCGTACCCGCGAAGATGACGTCCTCCATCTTGCCGCCGCGCAGTGACTTGGCGCCCTGCTCGCCCATGACCCAGGCCAGGGCGTCGACGACATTGGACTTGCCGGAGCCGTTGGGCCCGACCACGCAGGTGATGCCGGGCTCGAACCTCAGCGTCGTGGACGAGGCGAAGGACTTGAACCCGCGGAGCGTCAGGCTCTTCAGGTACAACGTGGTCTCCTCGCTGCTGCGACCCGGGAAGGGAATATCCCGGACAGCCTAGCTGCGATGGGCCGCGATCAAGGTACGCACCGCCGCACGAGCCGCGTCCGTCGTCGTGTCGAGATCGGCGACCGAAAGCGCCACCAGCGTGCCCTCGTGAACCAGGAGCAGCTGATCAGCAAGTCCCTCGGGATCGCGCAGGTCAGCGGCGTCGGCCAGGTCGCGGAACCGGTCCCGCAGCCAGATCTTCTGCGGCGCGAGCAGCCGCCGGGCGGGATGGTCCGGATCCACCAGCTCGGCGCCGGCGTTGATGACCGAGCAGCCGCGACGGGCGTGCCGCTGCTGCCAGATCTCGGTCGCCTCGAAGATCGCGAGCAGCTGCCGCTCGGGGTCCGGATCCGCCTGGCTCAGATGATCTTCGAGGAACACCCGCCAGCGAGCGTCACGAGCCTCGAGGTACGCCGCGACCAGGCGGTCCTTGGAACCGAAGCGGTCGTAAAGGGTCTTCTTCGTCGTCCCGGCCGCCTCGGCGATGGTGTCGACGCCGACCGCGCGGATGCCGCGCGTATAGAACAGGTCGCTCGCCACGCGGAGGATGCGCTCGGCCGTCGGAGTCCAGCGAATGTCGTCCATACACTGCGAGTATACATACCGGTATGGTTACCTGGACAGCATGAACCCTTCCCGCTGGCAACCGGTCAGCGCCCTGCTGGCCGTCGGTCTCGTTGTGCTCTGGAGCTCCGGCTTCATCGGCGCCCGGCTCGGGACCGAGGACGCCTCCGCGACGACGCTGCTCGCCTGGCGGTTCGTGGTCGCGGGCGCGCTGGCGCTCGGCTGGCTGTCCTGGCGGCGCGGCCGGCTGACCGGCCGGGTCGTCGTCGCCCATCTCGGGCTGGGCCTGCTGACTCAGGTGGCCTACCTGAGCGGCGTCGTCGGGGGAATCGGCGCCGGCGTCCCCGCCGGGACCACCGCTCTGATCGCCGCCCTGCAGCCGATCGTGGTCGCCGTGCTTGCCAGTGCCGTCCTCGCGGAGCCGGCCGGAGTGCGGCAATGGTCTGGGCTGGTCCTCGGGCTCGCCGGTGTCGGTCTCGTGGTGGCCGACGACCTCAACGGCAGCTCGGCGGCGCCGTGGGCGTACCTACTGCCGGTGCTGGGCATGCTCGCCCTCAGCGTGGGAACAGTGGCCGACCGCCGGGCGCCAGCTCCAGCGGCCGTGCTCGATGCGCTGGCGATCCACACGACGATCGCGGCGGTCAGCTTCGTCTGCTTCGCGGGCCTGACCGGCGAGCTTGCCCCGCCGCACGACGCCGGCTTCGCCTGGGCGGTCGTCTGGATGGTCGTGCTGAGCTGGCTCGGCGGGTACGGGTGCTACCTCGCCGTGTTGCGCCGGCTCGGAGCGACCCGTACGAGCGCACTGCTCTATCTCACGCCGCCGACGACGATGCTCTGGGCGTACGCGATGTTCGGCGAGTCAGTCGGTGCGGCCGCCTGGGCAGGCCTGGCACTGTGCGCGATCGCGGTCGCGGGCGTGCTGACAGACCGACCGGGTCGGGGTCGGTCCGGTGTTGCGGCGAATCAGCCGAGTGCTGGCTCGAAGTCGACGAGCCGTTCCGGAGTCAAGGTCTCCGCGTCTGGGTAGTTGGCGACGAGTTCGTCGTTCTGCGCCTTGAGGCGCGCGACTTCCGCCTCCAGGTCAGCGACGCGTTGCCGAAGTAGCCAGGTTTCTCGGGTTACGCGGGGGTCGGTCCCAGCGAGATGGCCCAGAAGTGCCTTGGCCATGAATGTGTCCTCCACGATGAGGTCGCAATACGCCCGTTTTGGCGATGAGGTGGACCGTCCGCGCGCTGGTAGCGCTTGGTCCAGTGATGGTCCGTCTTCAAGAGTCCCACTGTCAGTGAGGATGGTCAACTTTGGACCAGACGACACGCTCAGACGAGCCCCTTCTGCATGTTCACATTGGTCACGAGATAGCCGAGCTTGTCGTATAGCGAACGGGCGACGTCGTTTTGCGCGAAGACGTTCAGCGCCATGGTGGACGCTCCCTGGCCGCGCGCGTACTCCTCGCCGGCCGTCATGATCGCGCGACCGTAGCCGCGTCCCCGTTGCGACTCGTCGACCTCGACGTCGTAGACGAACGCCCGCCGTACGCCCCACTCGTCGTGGATGTGGAGCCAGAGCGTGCCGACCGTCCGGCCGTCGTCGTAGGCGACCAGGAGGTGATGATCGGGCGTCGTGACCCCGTCGGGCAGCAGCGCGTCGAACTCCTTGACAGCCCGCTCGCGGGTCGAGTCGAGAGTCCCCAGACCGGACTCCGACCGCTGCTGCGCGTAGCCCTCGACGGCGGCGGGCAGCCACGACTCGTACTGCTCCGGCGTCATCGGTTCCAGCCGAACGGTCATGGCGCATTCCTACCAGTGCGGACGCCGCGGACGCGGCTGACAGTGCGGGCAGGTGAACGACGATCGGTTCATGAAGCGGTCCCGGCGGATCGGCGTGCCGCACCGGGCGCACGGCTCGCCGGCCCGGCCGTAGACCTCGAGCGACCGGGCGAAGTAGCCGCTCGCGCCGTCGACGTCGACGTACAACGCGTCGAACGACGTGCCGCCGTCGGCGAGCGCGGCCGTCATGACCCCACGCACCGCGGCAAGGACCCGGTGCCCTTCGGTGCGTCTGAGCGTGTCGGTCGGCCGGGCGTAGTGCAGCCGGGCCTCCCACAGGGCCTCGTCTGCGTAGATGTTGCCGATGCCCGAGACCAGCGACTGGTCGAGCAGCGCCCGCTTGACATTGGTACGCCGGCCTCGCAGTGCCTCGACGACGGCATCGGCGTCGTACGCGGCCTCGAACGGGTCCGGTGCGACATGACTCAGCTCCGAGGGCAGGTCCGCGCCGCCGTCGCTGATCGCCATGCTGCCGAAGGTCCGCTGGTCGACGAACCGCAGCTCACGGCCGTCGACGAGGCGGAACCGGATGCGCAGGTGGAGCTCGTCCGGCGCGCCGGCGGGCTGCACCAGGAGCTGGCCGGACATGCCGAGGTGGGCCAGCAGCGCGTCCTCGTCGTCGAGTGCCAGCCACAGGAACTTGCCGCGTCGCCGTGTCGCGGTCAGGGTTCGGCCGCGAAGCCGCTGGGCGAAGTCCGTGGCACCGGCGACGTGCCGGCGCACGGAGCGGGGGGTGAAGACGTCGACATCGACGATCTTGGAGTCGAGGACATGGCGTTCGAGGCCTTGTCGGACGACCTCAACCTCGGGCAGCTCGGGCACGGGTCACTGCTACGTGCTCACGACGCGGACGCGGCGTCGGCTTCGGCCTCGCCGTCGCCCTCGCCGAAGCCGTAGGCGCTACGGATCTCGCGCCAGGCGGTCTCCGCGGCCTGCTGTTCGGCCTCCTTCTTGGACCGGCCGACCCCGTGGCCGTAGACCTGGTCGCCCACCCGTACCTGGGCGGTGAAGGTCTTCGCGTGGTCGGGACCGCTCGCGCCGACGAGGTATTCCGGCACGCCGAGCGCGAGGTCCGCGCTGAGCTCTTGGAGGCTGGTCTTCCAGTCCAGCCCGGCGCCGAGCTGGAAGGCGGCCGCGATCAGCGGATCGAACAGCGACCGGACGACCTCGGCGGCCCGGCCGAAGCCGGACTGCAGGTAGATCGCGCCGATGACGGCCTCGACGGTGTCGGAGAGGATCGACGCCTTCTCGCGGCCGCCGGTGGTCTCCTCGCCGCGACCGAGCCGGACGTAGGGACCCAGACCGAGGGTCCGGGCCACGTCGGCCAGCGCCCGCGCGTTGACGACCGCGGCCCGCAGCTTGGCCAGCCGGCCCTCGGAGAGGTCGGGGTAGAGGTTGTAGAGCCGATCGGTGACGACCAGGCCCAGCACCGAGTCGCCCAGGAACTCCAGGCGCTCGTTGGTCGGCAGGCCGCCGTTCTCGTAGGCGTACGACCGGTGCGTCAGCGCATGGATCAGCAGCCCGTCCTCGAGCTCGGGTGTGCCCAGCGCGGTACGCAGGTCGTCGTAGTCAGACGTGAGGGCACCTTCGACGGCCTCGACCGGACCGTCGGGGCTGGTTTGTGTGCCCGGCTCTGCCATGAGCGACTAGAGCACCTGCCGACGGTCGCCTCGTGGACCGTACTGCCCGCACTCGGGACAGGCCCGGTGCTGCAGGTGCTTGGCGCCGCAGGCCGGGTTGGTGCAGGTGACCAGGGCCGGTGCGCTCGCCTTCCACTGCGACCGACGGTGCCGGGTGTTGCTCCGAGACACCCTGCGCTTGGGAACCGCCACGTCTCACTCCTTGTCAGGACCGGAGTTCTCCGGTCGTTCGTCCGGTCCGGCCAGTTGGCGAAGGGCCGCCCAGCGCGGATCAATCTCCGCTTCGTGTGCGTGACCAGGAGCGTCGGCGAGCCGTACCCCACAGATGGGGCACAGACCGGCGCAGTCTGGCGTGCACAGCGGTTTCATCGGCAGTGCGAGCACTACCTCGTCCCGCAACACCGGCTCGAGATCGAGCAGGTCGCCCTCGAGCCGCCGGGTGTCGTCGGATTCGTCCGCTGGTACTGCCGGTGCATCCCCGTCGTCGTAGACGTACAGCTCCTGGAAGTCGACCTCGAGCGGAAGCTCCACCGACTCCAGGCACCGCACGCATTCGCCGACTGCGACCACCCGAGCCGTGCCGGTGGCCAACACGCCCTCGATGACCGACTCGAGACGAACACTCGCCTCGATGTCGCTGCCCTCGGGCACGCCAATCACGTCGATACCCAGATCAGCCGGCGCCGGCGCGGTGAGCGACACCCACCGTTCGGACCCAGGGCGGCGACCGAGCTCGCGAGTGTCGAGCACGAGCGGCGCTCTGGGATCGAGACTAGACAGGGGACCCTCTCGTTGTCGGGCACAGCTGACTGCATGGCCCTTGCGGGCCGACGCAAGGCTAGCGCGTTCCACCCTCAAGATCCCAATCGGCACCTTGGTCACGCTCGTACGACGCCGCCATCGGCCCGGCGGTGGCCCCTCTGGTCACATGCGTCTCATGCGCCACACGGGCCGACTGCGCCCCATCGCCACGTGACGGATGCACCGAATCGGCGGCCGTCACTCGAGGAGGTCGAGCAGCCGCTGCGCCTGGCGGTCGGCGCTGCCGGGGGGATTGCGATGATGGCCCGGATTGCCGGGCAGCAGCATGACGAGCCAGTGGAGTGCGAAGAGCCGGCGGGCCGTACGCACCCGACGGAGCGTCTCGGAGTCGAGGTCCAGCCGTCCCAGCAGGTCGTCGGCGTCCAGCCCGCCGGTGAGCCAGGACTGGACGTGCTCGATCAGATCGGCGATCTCGTACGCCCGGTCGCTGGCGCCGGAGTCCTCGAAGTCCACGAGGCCGCAGCCGTCGCCGTCCCAGAGCACGTTCGCCAGGTTGCCGTCGGCCAGCGCGAACACCTGCGGGACCGTCTCGTCCGACAGCCGGGTCGCCTCGTCCGAGCCGATCCAGTCCGCGCCGGCGGCGAACGCGGTGGCGACGACGCCGTCGACCGGGAGGGTCGTCTCCCCGACGTACTCGCGCAGCCAGGCGACCTCGTCCGGCGCCGAGGAGATTCGCGGCGGGAGCCGATCGACCTCGTCGGCGGGCACTCGGGTGTGCAGGGTCTCCAGCGCGGCGGCCAGATCGTCCAACTGCTGGTCGGGCAGTGGGCTGATCCGAGCGGTGTGCCGGTCAGCCGGGACATGACGATCGCCGGCCGGCCGTCGTCGGTTCGCCGGGCGAGTGGCCGTGGGGCGAGACCAGGCGCGTACGCGTCCAGCAGTTCGAGCCCGCGCCACTCGCGGTCCGGCTCACCGCGGTCCCAGGACCGGAACCGCTTGACGACCCGGGTCGCCCCGATGTCGATGTCGTGCGTGGACCCGCCGGTCACTCCGCGTACGGGTCCGGAAGCGGCTGCGCCGAGACCGGCTCGTTCCACGCTTCGTCGAGGTCACTGCGCCCGCGCAGCCGGTCGCGACCGCGCGCCACGGCCTCCATCGTCTTCTGCAGGGTGAGCTCGAAGTTGGCCAGCCGCTCATCGACGTAGGCGTCGGTGTCGCGACGCAGCGTCTCGGCCTCCCGGCGGGCCGCGTTGAGCACCTTGTCGGCCTCGCCCTGCGCCAGCCGATAGACGTCGGTCTCCGACGCCCACGCCTGCCGGTCCGAGAACGCTCCGGCGATGAGTTGCGCCAGCTCGTCGAGATGCGCCAGCATCTCCTCCCGGTTGATCACCGCCGACGCCGACATCGGCATCGATCGCGCACCTGCGACCATCTGTCTGAGCTCGGCGACCTTGGACTGTGCGTCCACCTCGTGGCTACTCCCTTGGTATCTCGACAGACACTGGATCGATTTTCTCGACCAGCTTCCAAAAGATACCTGGCGAACCGGCTGCGTTCGATCGTCGGTGGGGATTCAGCTGTCGGTGGGGTCGCTCGGGCCCAGTCGTTCGATCAGCCGGCTGAGTACGGGAGGCGGCAGCAGACCCTTGACGTCACCGCCGAGCGACGCGACCTCCTTGACCAGGCTCGCGGCGACGAAGGAGTGCTCCGGCGAGGTCGGGATGAATACCGTCTCGACGCCCGCCAGCCGCCGGTTCATCTGAGCCATCTGGAGCTCGTAGTCGAAGTCCATGACGGCGCGCAGCCCACGCACGATGGCGCGGATCCCGCGATCGCGGCAGAAGTCGACCAAAAGCCCGTCGAAGCTGTCCAGATGGACGTTGGGGTACTCCGCGGTCACCTCGGCCAGCATCGCCAGCCGCTCCTCCACGCTGAACAGGCTGCGCTTCGACGGGTTGACCACCACGGCCACCGTGACCTCGTCGAACAGCCCGGAAGCAGTGGCCACGATGTCGAGATGACCGTTGGTGACCGGGTCGAACGATCCGGGGCAGACGGCGGTATGCACCGAAATACTCCCTCTAGCGCGAGTCACTGGCCCGGCGACCGTACCAAAGCAGCGTCTCCCCGTAGCGCCGATCGCGCAGCGGCTCGATGCCGTCGGGCCACTCCGGCGCCGGGTCGCGCCGGGACCGCTCGAGGACGACGTACGCGTCGTCGGTCAGCCAACCGCCCCGGACCAGGTCGGTCAGGAGGGTGGTGAGCTCGCGGCCCGACGTCGCGTACGGCGGATCGACGAAGACGACGTCGTAGGGCGCGTCCGGCTCGCCGCGTACGAAGCTCCGCACCGGCTCGGAGACGACCCGCCAGCCGGCGAGGCCAAGGGCCTCCGCGTTGCGCCGGATCAGGCCCGCGACGCGACGGTGCCGCTCGACGAGGGTGGCGTGCTCGGCCCCTCGCGACAGGGCCTCGAGCCCGACCGCGCCGGAGCCCGCGTAGAGGTCGAGGAACCGGCGACCCTCGACCGAGCCGAGCGCGGACTCCAACGTCGAGAACAACGCCTCGCGGACCAGCTCGGTCGTGGGCCGAGTGTCGGATCCCGGCGGGGTCTGCAACCGGCGGCCGCCCGCGGTGCCCGCGACGATCCTCGTCACTGGACCGTCTCGCTGTCGCTCGCCGGGCCCGTGGCCCGCGTGCTGCGTCGACTTGTTCGCTCGCTGCGCGCGCTCATGCCTTCTCCAAGTAGTCGGCCTGGTCGGACTCCTCCAGCCGGCGCACGGCGGCCGCCAGCGCGGGTTGGCTCGACAGCTCCGGGTCGGCCCGCACGGTCGCCTCGGCATCGGTGCGAGCAGCCACGATCACCTTCTCGTGCTTGAGGACCGAGAGGAGCTGCAGACTCGACCGCCGGCCGGACTGGCTCGCGCCGAGCACGTCACCCTCGTGCCGGGTCTCGAGATCGAGCTTGGACAGCGCGAACCCGTCGGAAGTCTTGGCCACCGCGTCCAGCCGCTCCCGCGCCGGGGTGCCGGCCTCGGAGTCGGTGACCAGCAGGCATAGTCCGGGATGGTCCCCGCGACCCACTCGGCCGCGCAGCTGGTGGAGCTGCGACAGGCCGAACCGTTCGGCGTCCATGACGACCATGACCGTCGCGTTCGGCACGTCGACACCGACCTCGATCACCGTCGTCGAGACGAGGACGTCGACGTCACCGGCGGCGAACCGGGTCATGACGTCGTCCTTGGCGTCGGGTGTCATCCGGCCGTGCAGCAGCTCGACTCGGACGTCGGCGAGCGGTCCGGCCCGGAGCTCCTCGGACAGCTCGACCGCGCTGTACGACGGGCGGCGGCCGCTGTCCGGGTCGGCCTCGGCATCGGGCCGGTCACCGATGCGGGGACACACGACGTAGGCCTGGCGGCCGTCGCGTACTTCTTCGACGATGCGGGCCCACGTACGGTCCAGCCATGCCGGCCGGTCCCGCGTCGGCACGACGGTGGTCTGGATCGGCTGCCGGCCGGCGGGCAGCTCGGTCAGGGTCGACGTCTCGAGATCGCCGAACACGGTCATCGCGACCGTACGCGGGATGGGCGTGGCGGTCATGACCAGCACATGTGGCCGGGCCTCCCCCGCCTTGCCGGACAGCGCCGCCCGCTGCTCGACGCCGAAGCGATGCTGCTCGTCGACGACCACCATGCCCAGGTCGGCGAACTGCACCCGCTCCTCGAGCAGAGCATGGGTGCCGACGAGGATCCCGGCCCCGCCGGACGCCGCGTCGGACAGCGACTCGCGACGCGCCGCCGCGCCGAGCGACCCGGTGAGCAGGCGCACCCGGGTGCCGTCCTCGGCCCCGCCGAGCATGCCGCCCTGCGCGAGATCGCCGAGCAACGCCAGGATCGAGCGATGATGCTGCGCCGCCAGCACCTCGGTCGGCGCCAGCAGGGCGGACTGTCCTCCGGCATCGACCACCTGGAGCATCGCCCGCAGCGCCACGACGGTCTTGCCGGAGCCGACGTCGCCCTGGAGCAGCCGGTGCATCGGATGGCTGCGGGCCAGCTCCTCGCTCAGCACCCCGCCGACGTCTTGCTGGCCCGCCGTGAGCTCGAAGGGCAGCCGGCCCTCGAAACGATCCCGGAGGCCGCCGTCGACCGGTTCGCGTGGGGTGGCCGCGAGGTCCTCGGTGGCGAGCCGGTGCCGAGCCAGGATCGTCTGCAGGACGTACGCCTCCTCGAAGCGCAGCCGTTGCAGCGCAGCTTCGACGTCGGACTGATCCCGCGGCCGATGGATCCACTCGAACGCCTGCGACAACGTGATCAGGCCGTGCTTGTCCCGCAGGTCGTCGGACACCGGGTCGTCGAGCGAGTCGACCTGGTCGAGGACGTGATCGACGCAGCGGGCGATCCGCCACGACACCAGCTTGGTCGTCGCCGCGTAGACCGCGATCATCCGGCGGTTGAACCGCTGCATCCGATCGGCGTCGTCGCCGATGTC
>JALDXR010000481.1:0-3432 GCA_032154865.1 Nocardioidaceae bacterium | reverse complement strand
GATGATCGGCATCGAATCCTTCTCGCCCGTTATGGAGCGCACTGCGTCATCACCGACGACGGCCGAAGCTGGGTCAGCCGTGCGGCTTGGTGTCACGACTGAGGTGAGTGAGGGGGCCGAACGCAGACAACCTGCGTTGGCGACGCCGGCGCGGAGTACCCCACCGAAGTGACGTACTCCGCGCGGCGTCTGGTCTAGCGGCGCTGCGAGGTTAGAGCTCTGGGGCGGCCCGGCACCATGCCAGCTGTCCATGTCATGAGGAGCCGCGTACTGTCACCGATCGCCACAGACCGTAACAGACCCGCCACTCCCTGTACATACTCGGTCACGACTCGTTGTTACGGGCGCAAAACCGCGGCTCGGCGGGCTAGACGCACGCACATGCGATCGAGCCGATCAGCCATGGTTCGTCTCACCGGTCGACTCTTGACTTGAGTCATGACCGAAAATCTGAAGCCACAGACCGACGACAAGACCATCCTGATCCTCGGCGGCACCGGCAAGACCGGACGCCGCGTCGCCGACCGACTCACCGCACTCAGGCGCCCGGTCCGGATCGGCTCACGATCGGCCGAGCCGTCGTTCGACTGGGAAGACCCGAGCACCTGGGCGGGCGCTCTCGAGGGCATCGACGCGGTGTACGTGACGTACTACCCCGACCTGGCAGCTCCGGGCGCCCCCGACGCGATCCGGGCCCTCGCCGACCAGGCGGTGGCGAGCGGCGTACGGCAGCTGGTGCTGCTGTCCGGCCGGGGGGAGCCCGAGGCGCAGCGGTGCGAGGAGATCGTCCGGAGCTACCCGATGGACTGGACGATCGTGCGATCCAGCATGTTCAGCCAGAACTTCGACGAGTACTTCCTGCTCGACGCCGTACAGAGCGGCGTAGTCGCCTTCCCCGCCGGAGCGACTCCGGAGCCGTTCATCGACGTCGACGACATCGCCGACGTCGTGACCGCCGCACTGACCGAGGACGGACACTCCGGCCAGCTCTACGAGGTCACCGGACCGCGACTGCTGACGTTCGCCGAGGCGATCGACACGATCTCCGCTGCCGCCGGTCGCGAGATCCGCTACCTGCCGATCACGCCGGAGGAGTACGCCGAGGGAGCCGAGGAGGCCGGCGTGCCCGCGGAGTTCGCGACCTTCCTCGGTCACCTGTTCGGCACGATCTTCGACGGCCGCAACGCCTACGTCGCCGACGGCGTCGACCGGGCCCTCGGCCGACCCGCACGCGACTTCTCCGACTACGCCCGGGATGCCGCCGCGACCGGAGTGTGGAGCGCATCATGACGACCGAACGGATTCGAACCGCCGCCCTCGTCGCGGCGACCTTGAGCATGGGGTTCGTCGCATCGATCTTCGTCCACTGGTCCAACACGATCATGCCCGGACTGCGCAGTACGGACGACCAGACCTTCGTCATTGCCTACCAGCAGCTCGACGACGCGATCCTCAACCCCTTGTTCCTGGGCTTCGGATTCCTCGGCGCCTTGATTCTCACCGCCCTCGCCGGCGCCTTGCAGCTGCCCGCGGGCCGGTCCCGGGCGCTGCCGTGGATCGCCACCGCGCTGGTGTTCTACCTCGCGGCGGTCGTCATCACGTTCGCGGTCAACGAGCCGCTCAACGTCGAGATCAGGGATGCCGGCGATCCGGGCCAGATCGCCGACCTCGCCGCCGTCCGCGACTCCTTCAAGGAGTCGACCTGGGTCGTGTGGAACCACGTCCGGTCGGTGCTGAGTGCGGCCGCGTTCGGCTGCTTGGCCTGGGCGCTCGTCGAGCATGGGCGTACGCTGCGGCCCGCGCCGCCGGTGAGCGATGAAGGGAGTGGGTCATGGAGTTCGCACAAGGTCTCACGCTGATCGGGGCCGCCCTCGCGATGGGTCTCATCGCCGGGCTCTTCTACACCTGGTCGCACAACGTGATGCCCGCACTCGGCGGCAGCGACGACCGTGCCTTCGTCGGCGGCTTCCAGGCTCTCGACCGCGCGATCATCAATCCGTGGTTCATGGCCGGCTTCCTCGGCGCCCCGTTGCTCACCGGCATCGCGGCCGTGCTGCAACTGGGCGAGGACGACCGCGGCGTTCTCGGCTGGACCGTCGCGGCCTTCGTGCTCTACGTCGTGGTCATCGGGATCACTCGCAGCGTGCACCTGCCGTTGAACGCCGAGATCCAGGCGGCCGGCGACCCCGACCGGATCGGCGATCTGGCGGCCGTACGGGAGCGGTTCGAGGCCCGCTGGGTCCGCTGGAACATCGTGCGGACGGTCTTGTGCGTCGCGGCCTTCGGGTGTCTGCTCTGGGCACTGGTGCTCTTCGGCCGGGCGACGTAGGCGTCCGTGCGCCGACCAGATAATCGACATCGCTGGGGTTGTAGCCCCCACGATGTCGATTCTCGCGTTGCGCCAGGCGTGATACGGGCAGATCGTCACGTACTGCTGGTGAGCGGGGAGTCGCCGCCGATGACAATCCGGATACTGGTATCGACCAATGCTCGACACGTGCGGCTTCGGGAGCAACAATGAGCCACACCTGGCTGAACAGTCAGTTAAGTGACCTCTCCGGAGGCCAACGCCACTTCTGGGCTCGACCGTGAAGGGGTGGGGATGAGCTTCGACCCGACCGATCCGGCTTGGCGACCGCGGCCACGACCTCGACCGGGGTTCTCCCGGCGTAATTTCCTGCGGGGCGGACTGTGGCTCGGAGCCGGGATCGGTGCGGCGCCGATCCTGTCCGCCTGCAACAACGCCTACCCGACAGTCCAGAGCGCCGGCTATCCGCTGGCGCGTCCGAGCAACCCCGTCACCTTGCCGATCAGGGACAGCAATCCGCCCATCGACGCCGGGCTCGATCCCGAGACGGGCGGCGATTTCAAGATCCTCAACTACGACGCCTACATGGCTCCGGGCATCATGAAGGACTTCGGCGCCAGGCATGGCGTCCAGGTCCAGGTGACCCCCTACAGCAACTACGACGAGATGCTGGCGAAGATCCGCACCCCTGGCGAGTCGTTCGACCTCGTGTTTCCGGGACCCAGCGTGCTGAGCAAGATGGTCTACGCCGAGTTGCTTCAGCCGCTGAACCACTCGTACGTCCCCAACCTCAAGAACCTCTGGCCGGAGTACCAGAACCCGTGGTACGACCGAGGGGCGCGCTACACCGTGCCGTACACGATCTACGGCACCGGGGTGATGTATCGCGCGGACCGGGTGACGAGTATTCCGGACAACGGCTACGACCTGATGTGGGACGAGGAGTACTCAGGCAAGATCTATCTGCTCGACGACCTGTCGGAAGCCATCGGCATGTCGCTGCTGCGCAACCACATCAGCAAGGACATCAACACCGGCGACCCGGCCTTCGTCCAGCAGGCCACCAACTCGATCATCGATCTGATCGGCCGGGTCAACGTCAAGACCGACGTCAGCGCCTACTC
>JALDXR010000480.1:0-3437 GCA_032154865.1 Nocardioidaceae bacterium | reverse complement strand
CGCTCGGTTGCCTTGCTGTGATGGATCATGGTCGGTCCGTCAGAACGGCATGCTGATGAACGGGGAGGAGTACTCCGGCTCGTCGCGCAGCGCAGCGGCAGCGGCGGAACGGTCGAAGTCGTGGCGCTCGGTCTCGGCCTGGATCACCAGCGGCAGCAGCCGTACATCGCCCGGCGTCGCGATGCCGGTGACCTCCGCATGCGAGAGCACCCAGGCGACGGCCGCCGTGATAGGCGCTTGCTGGTCGAACGGCTCGTACCAGGTCGTGTACGAGGGAGCGACCGCCTCGGGCCAGTTCCGATGCGCCACCGTCTTGATGATCATCAGCCCGGCGTCCTGCCGTCGCACCTCGGCGACGAGTGCCTCGTAGGCGGCCAGGTAGGCGTCGTCCCGCGCGAGCACCGGGTTGATCGGCGTCAGCACGGTGGCGAAGGGATAGCGACGCAGTGCCTCGAGATGGGTCGCGGGCGCCTCGTGGCCGTGGCCGGTGATCCCGACCGCGCCGGCCAGTCCCTCGGTCTCGGCCCGGGTCGCCGCCTCCAACGCGCCGTTCGGCCTCGTCGCGAGGTCCAGCTGCTCCAGGTCGCCGACGGCGTGCAGCTGGATCAGGTCGACGCGGTCGGTCTGGAGCCGTTCGAGCGACTCGTTGATCTGGCGCCAGGCCGCCTCGCTTGACCGCGCGCCGGTCTTGGTCGCGAGGAAGATCCGATCTCGCATCCGCGACATGGCCGCGCCGAATCGCAGCTCGGCGTCGCCGTAGTCCCGCGCGACGTCGAAGTGGTTGATCCCCGCCTCCAGTGCCGCGTCGATCGAGGCGTCCGCGACGTCCTGCGTCACTTCCGCAAGGCCGGCGGCGCCATAGATCAGGACGGAGCTTTGATGTTCGAGTCGACCGAGTCTGCGGTACTCCATACGGCCACGCTACCCATGCCGACGATCGATGCGACACCGTTGATCCGCATCAGGTCAGCTCGACCCGGTTGTCCCGTACGCGAAGCCGAGCCTGTCCGGTGTTGTTGTCCGTACGGATCTCGTCGAGCTGCCCGAAGGCGTCCGCGGTCACGATGACGGTGTAGTCGCCCGGCCCGTCGCGGACGTCCCACAGCGCCGTCACCTCGATCTCCTCGCCCGGCGGGAGCTCTGGAGTGTTCACCAGGCGCAGCTCGCGATCAACGCCGTAGCCGCGGATCCAGAAGCGGGTCAGGGTCTCCCCGGCGAGCGAGTCGCCGACATTCGCGATCGTCGCCGTCAGCTCGACCACGTGCGGCAGGATGCCGATGCCCTCGGCGCGGGGGCGTTCGACGGCGTCCCGGGTCCGGATCAATCCGACGGCGAGGTCGGGCTTGGCGGTCTCGCTCACGGTGCCGCGATTCTATGCCGCAGGAATTGCCCCGACCCTTGTCGGCGTTGACGAGGGCGTGCGAGTCGATCGCAAGACGTCCTCCGTACGGTCGTGGCCCGGAATGCGCTCGGAGTACAGCTGGCTGCCGCCCGACGGAGGCACCACCACGACCAAGCCGCAGCAGGTCGGTGTCTCGTTCAGTGCGCACTCCCGACTCGCGTACGAGCTGGACGGCAAGCTGATCCATCTCGACGTACCGGCCGGAGTCACCTTCGCGAACGGGTGGAACGACGTCCGCTGGGCCGAGGTACGCGAGCCCACCGAGGCACTCGAGATCTATCCCGACGACAACCTGCTCCGCGCCGTGACCGAGTCGAACGAGGTGGCCGAGATCCGGCCGGTCGTCGCGGCCCGAGACGCCACCGTCCTCGGCACGGCCGCGCTGCTGAAGCGGGTCCATGTCGGTGACGCCGATCTCGACGACATCCAGGCCAGCACCGTCGCGCACCGGCTGGCGGCCCACCTGGTCGACCACTACTGCTCGCCACGGCCGTTGCTTTAGCGTCGATCGGGTCGGCTGGACCGCGAGCTCGTCGACCGGATCCGGGATCTGGTCGATGCCCGGCTCGCCGAGCCGCTGGTGCTCGAGGACCTCGCGGCCGAGGCGGGATTCAGCGCGTTCCACTTCGCTCGCGCCTTCAAACAGTCGACCGGGATGGCGCCGCACGAGTTCGTCACCATGCGCCGGATGGAGCGGGCCAAGGAGCTTCTGCTCGCCGGGCGCAGCAGCGTGCCCGAGATCGCGTACGCGGTCGGCTACTCCAACGTCAGCCACTTCCGGCGCTTGCTGCGTCGCTACACCGGCTTCGCGCCCTCGGATCTGCGCGCCGCCTGAAGCGCCGAACTCCGCAAGATTCGACCCTCCGACGGCCCGGTCCGCCGTGCGAACGTGCTCGCATGACGACGACGAATGTCACGACGTCTCCGATCATGTTCGTCAGCGGCGGCGTCCCCATCCATGGCCGGATCCATCGACGAGTCGAAGACCCTGCCGAGCGGCAGCCCGCGGTCGTGGTCACGGGATCCTGGCTGACCGTCAAAGAGCAGATGCCCGATCACTATGCGGCGGCGCTCGCCAACCGTGGCTACACCGCGATCACGTTCGACTTCGCCGGCTTCGGTCAAAGCGGGGGCGACCTGCGACAGGTCGAGCTCCCGACCCGCAAGATGGCCGACATCGCGGCGGCGGCACGGTTCGCCGGCACGCTGTCGTTCGTCCGTCCCGGCGAGGTCGGCCATCTCGGCGTGTGCGCCAGCGCGCAGTACGTCTTGGGGGCGATCGCGCAAGGGGCACCGATCCGATCGTTCGCCAGCGTTGCCGGCTGGTTCCATGACACGGCGTCGGCGACGCCCTGGTACGGCGGCGACGAGGGCGTCGAGCTCCGGCTGCAGCGGGCTCGCGAGGCGTACGAGCGCTATCTCCGTGACGGCGAGATCACCATCGTGCCGGCGTACGAGCCTGGCAACGATCGGGCTGGCATGTTCTTCGAGCTCGACTACTACGCGAGCCCGGACCGCGGCGCCGTCCCCGAGTGGCGCAACGAGATGGCCGAGATGACCTGGCTGTCCTGGCTGACTTTCGACGGCCTGGCGGCCGCGAACGCGGTCACGGCGCCGACCCTGTTCGTGCACTCCGACGACTGCGTGTTCCCCGAGCACATCGAGGCGCTGCGCGGCCGAATGAGCGGACCGGTCGACGTGGCGTGGGGCCAAGGCAGCCAGATCGACTTCTACGACCAGCCCGAGCAGGTCGGGTTCGCCCTCGACGCGGTCGACGCGCACTTCAAGCAGACCCTGGGAGCCGCCGGATGACCGGCAGCCCGACCGAGGTCTTCACGGCGATGCTGCATGGCGTCGACACCCTGGACTGGGCGACCGTACGGGCCTGCTTCACCGACCGGATCGATGTCGACTACACGTCGCTGTGGGGCGGCGAGGCGGCGACCGTGACCGTCGACGACGTGATCGCCGACTGGACCGAGTTGGCCACCGGCTTCGACGCGACGCAGCACCTCACCGGTCCGTACGCGGTCAC
>JALDXR010000479.1:0-3445 GCA_032154865.1 Nocardioidaceae bacterium | reverse complement strand
GCGTCACCGGGCCCCGAGAAATGCCCAGACAAGACAGTTAAGGCACCTTATGTCGCTACGTGTCCGTCCTCCAGGCGTTCTTGCAGGTTCCTGCAAGCGCCCGTCGTATGGATGGTCGCGACGTCGAGACCGAATCTGGCGTCTGACCTGCGGTGTGCCCCCGGCAGGATCCGAACCTGCGACACACGGTTTAGGAAACCGTTGCTCTATCCCCTGAGCTACGGGGGCGGTACTTGGGCGGCCACAGGCTATCGGTCCGAGCGGCCGGCGGCTGCGCGGACTGGCGTAGGCCGCCGACGCGAGGCGCCGAACACGAACCCGTCGGGCCAGCGGCGTCAGGACGCGTAGCGCTTCTCGGCCCGAGCCCGCGCCTTGGCAGCCTCGATCTCACGGTCGCGCGGCGGCGCCTTGGTGGTCAGGCTCTCCAGCAGATCCGACGTGATCGTGGCGACCGCCTCGATCGCCTGGTCGAACGCAGCCTGGTTGGCCGACGACGGCTTCGTCATGCCGCTGACCTTGCGGACGTACTGCCGGGCGGCAGCATGTATCTCGTCCTCGGTCGCCGGCGGCGCGAAGTTGTGCAGGGTCCGAATGTTGCGGCACATGAGGCCAGAGTGCCACGCGACACCGACGAGACACGCGGCGTACGGGTGTTTTGTGCCGCTCGTCAGTGGCGTCACACGACATGCTGGTGCCATGGAGGTCGAGAGTCTTCGCCGTCGGCGCATCGGTGACCTGGTCATTGTGATCCTGGCCTTGTTGTCGGTAGGCCTGCTCGTCTACTCGGCGGTGGCCGACCTCAACGGCGACCAGCAGCGGACGGTCTTCTGGATCGACCTCGGCATCTGCATCGTGTTCCTGTCGGAGTTCCTGGCCTCGTGGCGACTGGCCGGCTGGCAGGTGTCGTACCTGTGGCGCAACTGGTACGACCTGATCAGCATGATTCCGGCGGCGTATCCGCCCCTCGTCGACCACGGCGCCTGGACGTGGGTGCTCTGGGGCGTCGTCATCCTGGCCCGGGTCGGACGGGCGGCCGACCGCCTCGTGGGCGAGCGCGTCACGGCGGCGGTGACCAGCCGGATCGTGATCGGCGTCGTCGACACCATCAGGTTCCCGATCACGGTCGCCGTACTCGAGGAGGTCGCGGCGGTCCTGCAGGCCGGGCGGTATACCGAGAACCTCGCGGCCGCACTGCACGAGAACGAGCAGGACATCAAGGCGTTGGTGCGCGAGACGCTCAAGGACGACCCACTCACCGGGCGCATCAAATGGGTGCCGTTCCACGATCACATGGTCGACACGGTCAGCGAGACGACGATGCGGGTCATCTACGAGGTGCTCAACGACCCGCGTACGGAGGAGCTGATCGCCGACGTACTCCGCGAGAACATCCTGCAGCTGCGCAGCGAGATTCGCGCCCATGGGTACGGCTCAGGGCGGGGCGCTGCGGCGTGGACGGCTCCGGACCCGCAGCCGGGTCGGGAGTCTGCGGACGCGAGTCGCGAATCTGCCGACGCCAACGTCGAGCCTGCCGACCCGACCGCCGAGTCCGCGGACGCGAGTCCCGAGTCCTCGAGCCCGTAACATCGCGGGGGCGTTTTCTCGCGTGGCGACAACGGTGCCTTGCCGGACCTGTCCGTCCCGGTGACGATGGAACTCAGGCGGCAGCCACCGAGGCGGTGAGACTCGACCATGACGGCACGACTCTCTTATGCATCCGGGGTCTCCGACCTCCCGCTGCTCGGCGACACGATCGGCTCCAACTTCGACCGGGCGGTCGCCGCCTATCCCGAGCGAGACGCGCTCGTCGAGCACGCCACTGGCCGCCGCTGGTCGTACTCCGAGCTCGCCGCCGACGTCCAGGCCGTCGCGCTCGGCCTGCGCGATCTCGGTGTGACCAAGGGCGACCGCGTCGGCATCTGGGCGCCGAACTGCGCCGAGTGGACCTGCGTGCAGTATGCGACCGCGAAGCTCGGCGCGATCCTGGTCAACATCAACCCGGCGTACCGGGTGCACGAGCTGGAGTACGTGCTCAACCAGGCCGGCGTCCGGACGATCGTGGCGACGCCGGAGTTCAAGACGTCGGACTACGCCGGGATGATCGAGGAGGTCCGGCCGAAGTGCCCGGCGCTTCGCGACGTCGTGCTGATCGGCCAGCACACCTGGACGAGGTTGGTCGACGCCGGTCGGGCCGCCGATGCGTCGGTACTGGCAGAGATCGAGGAGTCGCTGTCGGCGGACGACCCGATCAACATCCAGTACACGTCGGGCACGACCGGCTTCCCGAAGGGCGCGACCCTGTCGCACCACAACATCTTGAACAACGGCTTCTTCGTCGGCGAGCTGTGCAGCTACACGGAGTCCGATCGGATCTGCATTCCGGTGCCGTTCTATCACTGCTTCGGCATGGTGATGGGCAACCTGGCGGCCACGAGCCACGGCGCGTGCATGGTGATTCCGGCGCCGGCGTTCGACCCGGCCGCGACGCTGGACGCGGTGGCGTCCGAGCGGTGCACCTCGCTCTACGGCGTACCGACGATGTTCATCGCCGAGCTGGCCGATCCGGACTTCGAGTCGTACGATCTCGGGTCGCTCCGTACCGGGATCATGGCCGGGTCGCCTTGCCCGGTCGAGGTCATGAAGCAGGTCATCGAGCGCATGGGGATGTCGGAGGTGACGATCTGCTACGGCATGACCGAGACGTCGCCGGTGTCCACCCAGACCCGCGCCGACGACTCCGTGGAGCGACGCGTGTCGACCGTCGGACGGGTGCATCCGCATCTCGAGGTCAAGGTCGTGAGCCCCGACACCGGGCGGCCGGTCCCGCTCGGTGAGCCGGGTGAGCTGTGTACGCGGGGCTACTCGGTGATGCTCGGCTACTGGGAGCAGCCCGACAAGACCGCCGACGCGATCGACGCCGCCCGCTGGATGCACACCGGCGACCTGGCCGTCATGGACGACGAGGGCTATCTCAACATCACCGGCCGGATCAAGGACATGGTGATCCGCGGCGGTGAGAACATCTATCCCCGCGAGATCGAGGAGTTCCTCTACACGCACCCGGACGTCCTCGACGCGCAGGTGATCGGCGTACCCGACGAGCGTTACGGGGAGGAGCTCATGGCGTGGGTACGGATGCGCGACGACGCCGAGCCGTTGACGGCCGAGGCGCTTCGCGAGTACTGCACGGGCAAGCTCGCGCACTACAAGATCCCGCGCTACGTCCACGTGGTCGACGAGTTCCCGATGACGGTCACGGGCAAGATCCGCAAGGTCCAGATGCGCGCCGAGGCCGTCGACCTGCTCGGCCTCGCCGACGCTGCGGAGGCCCGCCACGCCTGACCCGCCTTACGACGATCCGCCACCCGGACAGCGACCATCCGTCAGTTAGGCAGGACCCAAGTGACGGATGGTGGCTGTCCCGGTGGCGGATGGTGGCTGTCCG
>JALDXR010000478.1:0-3447 GCA_032154865.1 Nocardioidaceae bacterium | reverse complement strand
CCAGGCCCAGAGAAACCGGCAGGACGAGTTCGCGAGCCAGCAGACGAGATACCTCGAGGATCAGATATTGCAGACCCAGGACAACATCGCCGAGATCGAAGATCAGATCGACTCCGGTGTGTCGAGCGGGTTCCTCAAGGAGGAGCTGCGGCGTGAGGAGCGGCGACTCGAGGGCCTTCAGGACGACTACGCCACGATCAGCCAGCTTGCAACGGATAACCCGAGGGGTGCGGCCGTTGCCGTACTCGAGGATTCGTACGCCTCGCGGCATCCGATCAAGCCCGACAAGAAGTCGATGATCGCCGCCGGGGCCGGAGTCGGTCTCGGCCTGGCGGCGACCGTGGCCTACATCGCCGGCCGCCGACGTCCGGTCCGCGTGGACGCCAGCCTCAGCGGGCCGCCGCGCAACCTGATCGGCGCCGGCCCGCCGCCCGACAGCGACGACCCGCGCACGACCCGAGATCTGTTCGACGAGATCACATCCGAACGAGGAGGACGTAAATGACGGAGACGACGATCACGCCGGCGCTGCCAGGTGCCGAGCGGGTAGCGCCTCCTGACGGCACCCTCGGCCTCGTGGTGGAGCTGTGTCAGGCCCTCGAGGCGGCCGGCGTGCGCTACTGCCACTGGAAGAGCAACGACATGCTCCACCGTTCGGCCAGCGGTGAGAACGACCTTGATCTGCTCATACACCGCTCCGACGGGCAGCGGTTCGCCGAGATTCTGGCCCGGCTCGGCTTCCGCGAAGCGCGCCTGCCGCCGGCCCGGGAGCATCCCGGCGTCAGTCATCACTACTCACTGGACAACGCGTCCGGGCGGTTCGTCCACATCCACGCCCACTTCCAGCTCGTCCTCGGCGACGACACGACGAAGAACTACCGGCTTCCGATCGAGACGGCCTATCTGGCCTCCGTACGCGGTGGTCAGCTGTTCCCGGTGCCCGCTCCGGAGTTCGAGCTGGCCGTCTTCGTCGTACGGATGATGCTGAAGCACGCCACGTGGGACGCGGTCGCCTTCGGCAAGGGTGGTCTGGGGACCGCCGAGCGCCGCGAGCTCGCCTGGCTGATCGAACGCGCGGATCCGGATCTGACGGAGGCGGTGGTGCGCGTCCACCTGGCCGGCATCGACGTGGAGCTGTGGAACCGCTGCCTCGCCAGCGTGCAACCGGACGGGACCGTCGCGCAGCGACTGGCGGCCGGACGGCAACTGCTCCGGGCGCTCGGGCCGCATGGCCGGCGGGGTCCGGCCACCGATGCCTGGCTGCGAGTGGCGCGACGCGGGATGTGGGGCACCCGCCACTATGTGCTGCGCCGTCCGACCCGCAAGCGACTGGCTCGCGTAGGCGCGACGGTGGCGGTCGTAGGCGGCGACGGCGCCGGCAAGTCGACCGCCGTCAAGGGTCTCGCGGACTGGCTGGACGGCACTTTCGTCGTCCGGCGGACTCACTTGGGCAAGCCGCGTCCGTCGCTGCTCACCCTGGGCGTCAAGGGCCCGATGTACATCGGACGGAGTGTGGGACTGCTCCCCAGCACCGGGCTGAGCGTCGACCCTCGGACGGCCCGCCCGGAGGATTTCCCGGGCCGGGCATGGGCCCTGTGGCAGCTCCTGACCGCACGCGACCGGCGCCACCAGTATCACCGTGCTCGTCGGGTCGCCGACGCCGGTGGCATCGTCGTCTCGGACCGCTGGCCGCTGCGCCAGATCACTCTCATGGACGGACCGCGCACGACCTGGCTGCGTCCACACCTCAACGGCGGTCGCAGCGTCGTCCACCGGCTTGTCGATGCCGAGCAACGGGCCTACGCCCATGTCGCGCCACCGGACATCCTGCTGGTGCTGCGGCTGGAGCCCGAGATCGCGGTCGCCCGGCGTACCGACGAGGACCCGGACTTCGTCCGCGCGCGCAACACCGAGATCCACGGCGCGGATTGGTCGGGCACCAACGCCGTGCTCGTCGACGCCACTCAGCCGCCGGACGAGGTGCTGGCGCAGATGCGCCGGGTCGTCTGGGAGAGGCTGTGACCCGCCGGTGACTCGCCGCCCGAGCGTCGTCGAGTTGGTCGGCGCACCCGGCTCGGGCAAGTCGAGCGTCGCCGAGGCGATCGGTGCACTTCCGGGCGTCGTAGTCGTCAAGGACCATCAGCGGCGGGACCTCCCCGCGCTGGCCTGGTCGGCCGCGACCGCCGGCCGAGTGCTGTTCGCGTCGCCGCCGTCCGGCGTGTCCCGGCAGCGCTGGATCGCCTGGGTGGGCCGCTGCCGCGCCGCCTCTCGCGTCGTACGGCAACGCCTGGCGGCCGGAGCGCGGGTGGTCGTCCTGGACCAGGGTCCGGCGTACACCCTGGGTCGGATGGCGGAATCGGCCGGCCTCGCCGCTGCCGTCGCCGGCTGGCACCGCGCCCGGATGGTCGAGGTCGGTCGGCTGCTGGACGTGGTCGTCGTTCTCGACGGCGAGACGGAGCTGCTTGCCGAGCGTCTGCGCTCCCGGGCGAAGCGGCATCGGGCCGACGATCTGGCGGCCGCGACCGCGGTGTCCTATCTTGACGGCGAGCGCGCGATTGCCCGGCGGATCGCCACCGACCTGGCATCGGAGGGTGTGATGGTGGTCTATCTGGACGCCGCCCGCTCCCTGGCCGAAAACGTCGCGGTCGTCGAGGCGGCGTTGCAGTGAGCGTGGTCGTCGAGCTGTGCGGGCTGCCGGGCACCGGCAAGACCACGCTCGCCGGGCTCGTGAACGCCGAACTGACCGAGCGTGGCCGGCGCTGTGAGATCGCGGATGTCGCCATGTCGGCGGCCACGTCCCGCAGCCAGCGGCTCGTGCACAAGGCGACCGCCGTCACTGCGCGCGCGGCCAGACATCCGGTGCTGACCGCGAGCTCCGCCAGGTGGATCGCCGCCTCCCGGCAGGAGGAGGCCCGAGACGCCGTCGCGGGACTGGCGCAGTGGCTCGCCGTGCAGCAGGCCGTCTCCCTGGCCCGCCGCGATCAGGGCATCCACCTGTTCGAGGAGGGCGTCGTCCAGACGCTCTGGACCATCGGCCTGCGAGCTCGGCGCGACGTCGTACGCCGGCTCGTGGACAGCCACCCGATCGAGGCCCGACCCGACCTGCTGGTCGTGGTCGACGCTCCCGTCGACGTCGTACGCGAGCGGTTGGCCGGGCGGTCGTCCCGGCACAGCCGTACGCAACAGCTCGATGGCCGGGCCCAGGCCGCGGAGCTGCAGCGCGGACAAGAACTGCTGGACATGCTCACGACCTGGGCCTCGGTGGAGACCCAGGTCGTGAAGAACGACGGACGGGTGGCGCTTTCTACGCTCGCCACCGAGGTAGCGGACGGGGTGGACCGGATCGCCGGCCCACCCCGTCACGCGTGATTCAGCTAACGGACCGTCAGCACAAGGCCCTGGTTACCGTTCGGCGTGGTGACCGCCTGTTGACCGTTCTGAGCTGGG
>JALDXR010000055.1:0-11864 GCA_032154865.1 Nocardioidaceae bacterium | reverse complement strand
GCACGCATCCGTCGCCCTCGCGTTAAGCCGACCAGTCCGCGGGCCACGTCGCTTCGGTCTCCATGCAGGACGGTATACCTGACCTCACCGACGCGACTGTCACGAACCGGACGGCGCGGGCATTTTGACCATCGTCGACGACGCTTCAGACTGGACCAATGTTTCATCGCCATCCGTTCCTGAGCCTGGTCACCGGTGGCTACCTCGTCTTCGTCGCCTGGCTCACGCTCACGCCAGAGCCCATCGGACCCGATCAGCAGCAGTTCATCCAACGGGTGCTCGACGGGCTGCATCGGCGCGGGTACGCGGAGGCCCTCGACTACGACCAGCTGGAGTTCCTGGCCAACATCGCGCTGTTCGTACCGATCGGCGTGTTCCTTCTTCTCCTGTTCGGAGCCGGCGGCTGGTGGCTGGCGGCAATCGGGTCGTTCGCCATGACGGCGGTGATCGAGACCCTGCAGCAGCAGATCCCGGGCCGGGTCTCCGACGACCGCGACCTGCTGGCCAACGGGATCGGCGCGTTGATCGGCATCGCGATCGCGCTGGTGCTGACGTTGCCCGCAACGCTGCGAAGACGAGATCGCAAGCGCTGGGAACGGCAGCGAGCGGCAGCCGGGGCTCGCTGACCCCGGCCGTGTCCGGTCAGGAGCGCCGGACCTCGTAACGCAGGTGCAGCACGCCGGTCGCCCGCAGAGTACGGACCAGATCGAGTTCGATGTGGTCGGGGTCGAGGCCGTCGAACAGCCGCCGGCCCTGGCCGAGCAGCACCGGCATGAGCTGGATCTCGAGTACGTCGAGCAGGCCGGCCTTCAGGCACTGCTGGGCCGTGTACGCGCCGTGCAACAAGATGTCTCGGTTTCCGGCGGCGGCCTTGGCCTGCTTCACGCAAGCCTCGATGCCCTCGGTCACGTAGTGCACCAGCTCGTGGGGGTTGTCCGCCGGAGCCTGGTGAGTCGGGACGAAGATCGGCACTCCGTCGTGATGGTCGCCGCCCCAGTAGCCGGCGAAGTCGCCGGTCCTTCGCCCGGTCAGGACCGCGCCGGTCGCCATGGCCTCGTCGAACACGATCCGGCTCTGCTCGTCGCTCGGCCGGAAGTCACCGACGGTCGACCCGCGCTCCAGATCGAGCCACTCCATCAACCGCATGCCGCCGACGCCGGCCGGATTGTCCGCGTCGTCACCCGGCCCGGTGATGAAGCCGTCCAGGGACATCGCCATTCCCAAGATCAGACGCGACATGACTCTCCTCCCAAGGCGTTGGATCAGGTCACGACAGTACGTGCGCCGATCCCCACCGCGGCTTGAACGAAACGCGCACCGTCACGGTCGAAGCTGCGGCACTCCACGGGTGGCGAGGAACGGCTTGAACGACGCCGAGTGGTCGTGGCCGCAGCTGCACCGCTCGGTGTCGCCGAGGAGATCCCGGGGGCTGAGCCCGGTCAGGCGCAGGCATTCGCGGCTGAGATGGGCCTGGTCGGCGTAGCCCACGTCAGCCGCGAGTCCGGCCACTCCGTCGGTGTCCCGGCGGCCACTCGGCGCGGCACCGGCCTGGGCCAGCGCCAGGAAGCCCTGGAGTCGCAACGTCCGCTGGAGGGTCTTGGGGCCCATCCCCACCGTGTGTCGGCAGCGGCGCCTCAGCTGGCTGGCCGAGATCGCCAGATGGGTCGCCAGCGTGGTGATCTCGAGCGGGTGCCATGGCATCAGTCGGTTGGCGGCTTCCCGGACCAGTGGATCGACGCCGCCCGCCGCTCGGAACCGCCACAGCAGACGGCTTTGGACCAGATCGAGCACCTCGTCGGGGTCGGACGCATCGGCGATCTCGTCCCCGAGTCGATTCGCCGGCGCCCCCCAGAGGTCCTCGAGGCGGAGTCGCTGATCCACCAGGTCGTCGAGGACCGTCGGCATCGGCGGCGCCGTTCCGGGATGAAAGCGGACGCCCACGAGGGTTGTGCGCGGCGGGATGAGCTCGATGTCCGGTCCGGTCAGCGGACCGAGGAACTGTGGCCGGCCGCCGATCGGGAAGTGGATCTCGACTCCACCGGTCGGAAGATGACGCTGGACGTACGCCGTCTCCCCCGTGCGCTGGATCCAGACCGTCCGTACGACACCGTCCAGCTCCGCCCGAGGCGCTCGCTCGACGTAGGACTCCGACACGCGGGCAGGCTACCTCTGCTCGAGTGGCTCCTCCAGGTCGACAGGGTCGGCCGCGGGTGCGGCGTCGGGGACCTGCCGTTCGGGGAGTACGACCAGCCCGACGACAGCGGTCGCGACGGCGGTGATCGCCGCAACCGTGAAGCCGCGCTGGATGCCGGACAGGCTGCCCGCGGTGATCCCGGCCGCCGCCACGCTCGAGCTCACCGCCGCGCCGAGCGACGCCCCGAACTCGTGGAAGGTGCTGACGATCCCGGAGGCGAGGCCGGCCTCCTCGGGCGCGACCTGGCCGAGGGCCGTCGCGGACGCGACCACGAAGATCGCGCCGAGGCCGGCTCCGGCGACCGACACGCCGGCGACCACTGCCGCCGGGTCGGACGCGACCGCGGGGGCCGTCAGGCCGGCCGCGGTGACGAGCAGCCCGACGAACGCGAGCGTCCGGGCTCCGGTCCGGCCGATCACCCGGCCGGCGACGTTGGCGCCGACCATCGTCGCCACCGCCACCGGGAGGAACAGCAGGCCGGTACGCAGCGGGCCGTACTGCTCGTGGTGCTGCAGGTAGAACGACCCGAGGAAGAACACCGCGATCATCAGGGCCGTCGCGACGAGGACCATGAGGGTTCCGGACGCGACCGGGCGGCGCAGGAGAAGCTCGACGTTCATCAGCGGATTACGGGTCCGCCGCAGCCAGCCGAAGAAGATCGCGTACAACGCGGCAGCGGCCAGCACGAGACCCAACGTGCCGACTGTGAGCCAGCCACGGTCGCCGGCCGCGATCAGGGCGTAGATCACCGTTCCGGTCGCGGCGATGACGAGCACCGCACCCGGAATGTCGAGCCGCTGTCCGCCGAAGCCCTGGCTCCGAGCCGGCAGCATCAGGGTCACCGCCACGATGACCGCGGCGCCGATCGGCACGTTGACGTAGAAGATCCACGACCAACCGGGACCCGCCGTCAGGAGGCCGCCCAGAAGCACCCCGAGGGCCGCTCCCCCGCCGCCGAGCGCCGACCAGATGCCCAGCGCCCTGTTGCGTTCGTCGCCCTCGAACGTCGTCACGACCACGGAAAGCGCGGCCGGCGACAACATGGCGGCGCCGATCCCCTGGGCGACCCGGCCGCCGAGCAGCAGGCCTCCCGAGTCGGCGAGGCCGGTCACGAGGGACGCCACGGTGAAGACGGCGAGTCCGGTCAGTACGACGCGGCGGGCGCCGATGAGGTCGACGAGCCGGCCGCCGAGCAGCAGCAGTCCGCCGAAGGCCAGGGTGTAGCCGCTGACCACCCAGGTCAGGGACTCCCGTCCGAGGCCCAGGTCCTCCCCGATGTGTGGCAGCGCGATCGCCACGACGGTCACGTCGAGGATCAGCATGAGTTGAGCGACGCCCAGCACGCCGAGCAACCACCATCTGTGGCGCTGCAAGCCGGTCGGCTCGGTCGTCGATGTCTGCTCGGTCATGGTTCACTCCATCTCAGGTCAGCCGTAACTTGAACAGTTCTGTTCGGGTTACAACAGCTACGATAACCTAAACATTCCTGTTCGAGTTAGGCGGAGTGATGACGGAGCCGACCATCGCCCGACCCCGGGCGGATGCGCGTCGCAACATCGCGCGGATCCTCGACGCCGCGGTGGAGGTGCTCGGCGAGGATCCGACGGCGAGTGTCGGCGCGATCGCCGAGGCGGCCGGTGTCGGCCGGGTGACGCTCTACGGGCACTTCGCCTCGCGAGAGGTGCTTGTCGAGGCCGCCCTGCAACACGCGATCGACCGTGGTGAGGAGCAGCTCTCCCAGGTCGATCTGTCCGGCGACCCACGAGCGGCTCTCGAGCGGCTGATCCACTCCAGCTGGCAGCTCGTCCTGCAGTCCCAGAGCCTCCTGATCGCCGCCCAGGACTCGCTGTCACCCGAACGCATCCTGGCTGTGCATGACAAGCCCGTACGTCGGGTCTCAGAGCTCGTTCGCCGGGGGCAGGACGACGGTGTCTTTCGATCCGATCTCCCCGTGACCTGGCTGGTAGGTGTGCTGCACAACGTGATTCATGGCGCCGCCAACGAGATCAACGCGGGACGCCTGACGGCCCCGGACGCGCCGCGGGCCATTTCGGCCACGATCCTCGCGGCGTACACGCCTCCGGGACGTCCTACGCCGGCCGGCTGACGCCCGGCGGATCCGACCCAAACCCGATCGCTTCGACGCCGTCGTCGATGCCAGGATGCGTCAGTGCGGATGCATGAGGATCAGGTCGACGTTCCGGTCGAGACGGTCGCGCGGATCGTCGCCGACCAGATTCCTGAGTGGCGTGATCTGCCAGTACGAGCCGTCTCCTCGCATGGCACGGTCAACGCCCTGTTCCGGCTCGGCGACGAGATCGTCTTGCGGTTCCCCCTGAAGCCGAGCCGATCCGAGGAGTTCAGGGCCGAGCTGGTCGCCGAGCAGGAGCACGCCAACCGGATCGCTCCGCACGTGCCGCTGCTGGTGCCCGAGCCGCTCGCGATCGGCGAGTCGAGCGACGCCTACCCCGGTTCGTGGACCGCGTACCGCTGGATTCCCGGCGAGACCGCCAGCCAGCGCACCGTCGACGACTTCGACGCGCTGGCCCGCGACCTCGCCGAGTTCGTCGGTGCCCTGCACGCCATCGACACAGGTGGCCGTCGATGGAGCGGATCGGGCCGTGGCGGCGCGCTCGAGCCGTACGACGACGAGGTGCGACGGGCGCTGGCCGAAAGCCGGCACCTCGTCGACGCGGGCCGGCTCGAGCGGTTGTGGACGCACTGCCTCGCGGCACCACCGCACAGCGACGACGTGTGGATCCACACCGATCTCATGCCGGGCAACCTGCTCGTACGCGACGGTCGGCTGGTCGCCGTGATCGATCTCGAGGGTGTCGCCGTCGGCGATCCGGCGGTCGATCTGATGCCGGCCTGGAACCTGCTCCCCGCCGGCTTCAGGGATACCTACCGACAGGCGCTCGGCACCGGCCCCTCGGCGTGGGTGCGTGGCCGCGGCTGGGCGTTCGTCCAGGCCAGCATCGCGCTCCCCTACTACGTCGACACCAATCCCGCTATGGCCGACACGGCCCGCCACACGCTCGATGCGCTGATCGACGAGAGCGGGGCGTGACCTGCTAGTCGCCGGGCGCCGCTCCGTCGCGGAGATAGTCCTCGAGCAGCTCCGGCAGGATCGTCGGCGCGTGGACGACCAGGTCGTCGGACTCGATGTCCACCAGGAGCCCGTAGATCGACAGCTCCAGGTCCGAGCCGGTCACCCGATAGCGTCCGTCGTCCTCGACGGGGGCACCGCCGACGTACAGCTCGCCGTCTCGCAGCTCGCCGCCGGCCAGGTGCAGGGCGCCGTACGGTCGCCCCCGGAACGTACGCGGCACCGTCGTGGCATACGACTCCGACGTGCCCTTGCGGACCATCGCGCGAAGCCTGGCGCCGGTGATCGTGGCGGTCGCCGCGTTGCCGGGCGAAGCTGTCGCCGCCCAGAGATCGCGGCGGGTCACCAGGCCCGAGGGCAGTCCGGCCGTGCAATGACCGGCGATCACCATGCCCAGGTCGCCCGGGTGAGCCGCCAGCAGGGCGCGGGCGACGAGACGCGCCATCGCACTGTCGTAGAGCTCCTGCCACGGCACCGGCTCCGCCAGCTTGGTCACCGGCTCGTCCAGCCAGGCCTGCAGATCGCGTTCACAGGCGGCCAGGGCGTCGAGCACGTGCTGATCCTGGGGCCAGTCCTCGTTGACCTCCTCGTGGCGCACGTCGACAACGCTGACGTCCCTAGCGTCAGTCACCTCGAGCGTGATCCGACCGAGTCGCTCGCCGAAGCAGCCGGCCTGGACGATCGGGACGCCCTGGCTGAAGTCACCCTCGTCGAGCACATCATGGCTGTGACCGCCGACGATGAGATTCACCTTGCCGCGCAGTGCCCACGAGACCGATCGGTCCGCGTTCAGCCCGCAGTGACTCAGGAGCACGACGACATCGGCGCCCTGGCGACGCAGGCTGTCCGCCTCGGCGCGTACGGCGGTGACCCGGCCCCGCTCGGTCAGGCCGAAGGCGTTGTACTGCGGGTAGTAGTCGGTCGCCCCGATCACCCCGACGGCCAGGCCGCCGGCCGAGATGAGCCGGGACCTGGCGGTGCCGTGGAGTGGTTGCCCGTCGAGGTCGGCGTCGCAGACCAACGGAGCGGAGCCGAGACCGGCCGCGTAGTCGGCCAGCACGTCGACGCCGTAGCGCAGCAGGCCGCCGTTGCCCACTACGGCGGCGTCGACACCGGCCGCCCCGAGCAGCCGCCAGCCTGCGACGCCCTTGCTGAGCCCGGACAGCCGGATGCTCCCCTCCTCGATGTCGCCACCGTCGAACAGCAGGACCGGGTGTGGTGCGGACTCGCGAATCGCCCGGGCCCGGGCGCTGAGCTGCGCCAGTTTCGACCAACGGCCGTGAATGTCGTTCCAGTGCAGGATCTCCAGGGTCGCCACGACGGCGCGCCTCAGAGCGTGACGGTCATGCGGTGATCGATGCCCTGTCCGTAGTACGGGTCGCTCCCCCGGATGTGGATCGAGTGCTCGTTGACGCGGGCGCGGTAGAGGCGGAGCTTCTCCGGCGGCCGCAGCTCCTCGACGGGGAACACCGACTGCTCCGGGAATCGGGCCCGGCAGGCCACCTCAGCGCACGAGTCGATCTCCTCGGCGGGCACCCGCTCGCCGGTCGCCTTGAGATAGACGGCTCGGGCAGTGCCGATCGGTGCTGTCGAGTCGAAGATCACCATGCTGATGTCCGGTCGTTCCGCGATGTTCTGCGAATGCTGCGCATCGGGCTTCGAGATCCAGTAGACGAGCGAGTAGCCGTCCGGCGCGAAGTAGACCGGCGAGACGCGCGGCCGGCCGTCGGGATCGAGGGTGCCGAGTGCCATGTAGCGGTTGGCGTCGATGAGCTCTCGTACGACGTCGGCGGGGTCATAGGGTTCGGGCATAGCTGGGAGAGTACGACACGGCGCCATGGTCTCCGCATCCGTGCGCCTAGGCTCTGAATCGCAAGACCTGAACGAACATCGGAGGACTCGTGGCCAGACGAGAGATCGTCGAGTACTTCTCCGACCTGTCCGGAGACGCCATCGAGGACGAGCCCGAACCGACGCTGCGATTCGCGCTCGACGGCGACGAGTACGAGATCGACCTGACCGGCTCCGAGAAGGCGGCGCTGCGGGCGCTGCTCCAGGAGTTCATCGCGGTGGCGCAGCCGCTGACGCCGTCCGGCCGGCCGGTGACCCGGACGAAGGTCGCCGCGACGACGGCCACGATCCGGGCCTGGGCGGCGGCCCACGGCCACCAGGTGCCGGCCCGTGGCGCCATTCCGCGGGCGGTGCGCGAGGCGTACGACGCGGCGAATCCCTAGGCCGCCCGATCTGTCGTAAGAGTTAACCCTTCAGAGCACTAGCGCCGGACTTGTCCGGCGTGATTGGGTCTGTGCTGAAGCCGGCTCAGGGAGGGGTCTCATGCGGAGGTTGTCCAGGCTCAGTGTCATCATCGCTGGCGTTGTCGGTGCCGCTCTGGTCGCGCCGCCGTCGCCGACCACGGGCGCGGTTCCGGTGGAGGCCAAGAAGGGCGATCCCCCACCGCGACACGTGCTCTACCGGGACTACGACTCGGCGGCCGACTTCTCGACCGGCAGCTTCGACGGGACGGTCGCGACCCCGGACGGCTTGCAGATCTCGGCGCCGGCCGGTCAGCGTGACTACACCGACCCCTTCGGCGACGGCTCCGCCAAGACCTACGACTACGGCACCTGGACCTCACCGGTCGTCGCCCCGGGTTTCGACTACAGCGAGCTGATCGCGTCCTGGAACGCCTCGACCCCCGGCGACTCGTGGATCGAGGTCAATGTGCGCGGCACGGCCGACACCGGCGCGACCTCGAAGTGGTACGTCCTCGGCCGCTGGACAGCCGGCGACGCGCACCTGCATCGCACCTCGGTCTCCGGCCAACGCGACGAGCTCGCCACGGTGCTCGTCGACACGCTGGCGACGGTCGACGACCACGTCTTCTCCGACTGGCAGCTGCGGATCGACCTCTATCGGCTGGCCGGCACCGGAGACACTCCGTCGGTGCGCACTGTCGGCGCGATGGCGTCGAGCCTGCCGGACGTGAAGAAGATCCCCGCCAGTCCGACGACCATGACAAGTGACATCGTCCTCGACGTCCCGGAGTACTCGCAGGAGACGCACATCGGTCACTACCCGGAGTGGGACAACGGCGGGGAGGCCTGGTGCAGCCCGACGTCGACCGCCATGGTGCTCGACTACTGGGACATGGGCCCGACGCCGGAGGACACCGCCTGGGTCGATCCCCCGTTGGACGCGCAGGTCGACCACGCCGCTCGTTACGTCTACGACTACCTCTACGACGGCGCCGGCAACTGGCCGTACAACACCGCCTATGCCGGGACCTTCGGCCTGGAGGGCTTCGTGACGCGGCTGCGCTCGCTGGCGGAGGCGGAGCAGTTCATCAAGGCCGGCATCCCGCTCGTCGTGTCGATGTCGTTCAAGAAGAGTCAGCTCGACGGCGCCGGCTACGGCACCAACGGCCACCTCATGGTCATCCGCGGATTCGAGGCCGACGGCGATGTCGTCGCCAACGACCCGGCCTCGCACCTCATCCCGTCCAACGACGAGGTGCAGGTCACCTACGACCGTGAGCAGTTCGAGAACGCGTGGGTGCCCCACTCGGGCGGCGTCGCGTACGTCATCCACCCGTCCTCGGTGCCGCTGCCGCCCGCGCAGGCCGAGGCGAACTGGTGAGCGCCTGAGCCAGCCCGACGCGACGGCAGCTAGCCGAGGTAGTCGTCGACGAGGTCGGCGTAGGCCAGCTGACCGTCGCGGTCGGGGTGGTAGGACTCGTTGACCGGGTGGGACAAGCCGTTGATCCACTCGGGGTCGTCGCAGACCGCATGTCCGACGAAGGCCGGGATCGGGTCGACGAAGGCGAAGCCGTGGCTGCTGGCGACGCCCGCGATCATGGAGCCGAGCAGATCGGCGGTCTCGTTGAGGATCCGCTCGTCCTCCGGGCTGAAGAAGGTGGCGGCGTTGCAGTCCTCGCCGTTGAACAACCGCGGGTAGCCCACGACGACGACGCCGGCCGACGGCGACCGGGACGAGATCTCGTTGTAGAGGATGTCGAGTCGACCGGGCAACGTGTTGGTGATGATCGCTTGGGCGTCGGCGACGGCGCCCCGGCAGTCGGACGCCCATCTGGGCAGGGCGCACTCGGTGATCACCTCGGAGAAGCCGGCGTCGTTGCCACCGACCTGGACCGTGACCCAGGCGGTCGCCGCGTCGAGCTCGCCGATCTGGTTGTCGACCACGTCGCCGACCTCGGCGCCGCTGCAGGCCACGAAGGTCAGCGTCGCGCCGATCCGCGCGGCGTCGATGGGCGCGTACGCACGCGGCGACCGCTTACAGTCGCCGCTGCCCGGGTCGTACTCGCGCGTCCCGAGTCCAGAGGCGTACGAGTCGCCCAGTGCGACGTACTCCCCCGCTTCGGCAGCGGCCGGCTGATGGACGACGAACGCGCCGACGACGATCAGGGACGGTGCGGCCGCGAACGCGACCCAGCGGCGGGTGATGTGCGGCATCGACGAGCCTCCTCGAACGTTGCGGCCAGAAGCCCGGCGCCTTCTGAGCCAGTAACGGCTGTGCTGGTCAGGAATGAATCCGTCTCATGCTGCCTTATATGCCCTGGTTAGCGAGGTCCTACACCTGGATCGAGGCAACGGATCAGGGGCGGGATGCGTCTTCTCAACGACACGGTTTGGGCCTGCCTAGACCTATCTCAGATATGAGATAGGGTGAGCGACCGTGATTCAGCGAGGAGGAGGATCTGTGGCTGAGCATGCCGAGGACTACCTGAGTCGAATCGGAAACCTGATTCGTGACGCCCGCAAGCACCGAGGGTGGACCCAATCGGAACTCGCCGAGGTCCTGGAGACGAGTCAGAGCGCGGTCAATCGGATCGAACGCGGTCATCAGAATCTGAGTCTCGAGATGCTCGCTCGGATCGGGGAGGCACTCGATTCCGAGATCGTCTCGCTCGGCGTGCCGGGGCCGATGCACCTGCGGGTCGCGGGCGGCACCCGGCTCTCCGGCGCGATCGACATCAAGTCGAGCAAGAACGCCGGTGTCGCGCTGCTGGCGGCGTCGCTGCTCAACAAGGGCCGCACCACGCTGCGCCGGGTGGCCCGCATCGAGGAGGTCAACCGACTGCTCGAGGTGCTCAGCTCGATCGGCGTCCGGACCCGCTGGCTCGGCGACGACGGCGACCTCGAGATCGTGCCGCCGGCCGACCTCAAGCTCGACGAGATGGACGTCGAAGCGGCCCGCCGCACCCGGAGCATCATCATGTTCCTCGGGCCGCTGCTGCACCGCCACGAGTCGTTCAGCCTGCCGTACGCCGGGGGCTGCGACCTCGGCACCCGCACCGTCGAGCCGCACATGACGGCCCTGCGACGGTTCGGCCTCGAGGTGAAGGCGACCGAGGGCTTCTATCACGCGCACGTCGACCGTGACGTCCATCCGGTCCAGGCCATCGTGCTGACCGAGCGAGGCGACACCGCCACCGAGACCGCGCTGCTGGCAGCCGCCCGCAACAACGGCGAGACCGTGATCCGCAACGCGAGCTCGAACTACATGGTCCAGGACCTCTGCTTCTTCCTTAACGAGCTCGGCGTCGAGATCGACGGCATCGGCACGACGACGCTCACCGTTCGAGGCAAGCCGGACATCGACGTCGACGTCGAGTACGCGCCGAGCGAGGATCCGATCGAGGCGATGAGCCTGGTCGCGGCGGCCATCGTGACCGACTCCGAGATCACGATCCGCCGGGTGCCGATCGAGTTCATGGAGATCGAGCTCGCGCTGCTCGAGGAGATGGGCTTCTCCTACGACCGGACCGACGAATACCTCGCGGCCAACGGCCGTACCCGCCTGGTCGACATCACGACCCATCCGTCGGTGCTGCACTCCCCCATCGACAAGATCCACCCGATGCCGTTCCCGGGTCTCAACATCGACAACCTGCCGTTCTTCGCGGTGATCGCCGCGACCGCCAACGGCGCCACGCTGCTGCACGACTGGGTCTACGAGAACCGGGCGATCTACCTCACCGAGCTCAACAAGCTCGGGGCGACGGTCAAGCTGCTCGACCCGCACCGGGTGCTCATCGAGGGCCCGACTCGCTGGCGCGGCACCGAGCTGATGTGCCCGCCGGCGTTGCGGCCCGCGGTCGTGATCCTGCTCGCCATGCTCGCCGCCAAGGGCACGTCGGTGCTGCGGAGCGTCTACGTCATCCACCGGGGCTACGAGGACCTGGCCGACCGGCTCAACGCCCTCGGCGCTCAGATCGAGACCTTCCGCGACATCTGAGGCCGGGTGCGCCGACTCGGTTTTGCGATACCACGTTCTCGTGGTGCGTGCGCACTCTGCACGGCATCGAGTCCGTGCAGAGTGCGTACGAGCCGTGCAAGGTGGCAAAACCGCGGGCACCTGCCTGCGAACGAACCGGTGACATCTGCCGAAAGACTCTCGACATCGGCCGGCGCGCACTGCACGCTCCGGGATGACCCCCTGTCTCGGGCCCGAGGAGCATGCCCATGGCCGACGACAGCAGTGACACCTACGACTTCGGCGATCTCTCGGCGCTGTTCTTCAACTGCACGCTGAAGAAGTCGC
>JALDXR010000477.1:0-3457 GCA_032154865.1 Nocardioidaceae bacterium | reverse complement strand
TACGACTTCGGCGATCTCTCGGCGCTGTTCTTCAACTGCACGCTGAAGAAGTCGCCGGAGCTCAGCCACACCCAGGCCGTCATCGACATCAGCGCCAACATCATGCGCAAGAACGGAATCGCGGTCGAGATCATCCGGGCGGTCGACCACGACGTCGCCACCGGCGTTTGGCCGGACATGACCGAGCACGGCTGGGACACCGACGAGTGGCCGGCGATCTTCCCGAGGGTGCTGGCCGCCGACCTCCTCGTGGTCGCCGGCCCGATTTGGCTCGGCGACAACGCCAGCGTCACCAAGCGGATCATCGAACGGCTCTACGCCCACTCCGGCGATCTCAACGACCAAGGCCAGTGGGTCTACTACGGGCGGGTCGGCGGGGCGCTGATCACCGGCAACGAGGACGGCATCAAGCACTGCGCCCAGAACATCCTGTACAGCCTCCAGCACATCGGCTATGTGATCCCGCCGCAGGCCGACGCCGGCTGGATCGGCGAAGCCGGACCTGGGCCGTCCTACCTCGACCCCGGCTCGGGCGGACCGGAGAACGAGTTCACCAACCGCAACACCACGTTCATGACCTGGAACCTGATGCACCTAGCAGCGATGCTCAAGCACAACGGCGGGATCCCGGCGTACGGCAACCAGCGCGCCGAATGGGACGCCGGGACACGGTTCGACTTCGAGAACCCCGAATACCGCTGACGGCGTCACCCACTCCGACTGGGTGACGCGCCGGTCAGCCGAACAGTGCGTCGATGAACGACCGGCTGTGGCGCTCCGGCGCGGGCACCGGTGGCGCGGCCATGTCGGGTGTGATGCGTGGAAGCGGCGCGGTTCCTGGCGCCGTCTTGGTGTGCCAGTCGTTCTCCTGCTCGATCAGTTCGAAGCGCTCGGAGCGGTCCAGAAAGATGCCGTCGCACTTCGTGCACTGGGCGAACGTGACGCCGGCACGGGACTGTTCTTGCATCTCTGATTGGCATTTGGGGCACGTCATCGACTCCACGAGTCCACGTTATCCCACCGCGTCGAGCGCGCCGGTCGCGGCCAGTGCGCTGCGGCTGGCCTCGTGCCGACGCCATACTGGCGGCGTGATTCACATCACTGAGATGCCGTACTTCGACCATCCCGTGCCACTGCCGATGGCGCACCGCGGTGGGGCGCTGTACGGCCCGAACCTCGGCCTCGAGAACTCGCTCACGGCCTTCGGCAACGCCGTCGCTCTCGGCTATCGCTACCTGGAGACCGACGTGCACGCGACGAAGGACGGTGAGGTCTTCGCGTTCCATGACCGGACGCTCGACCGGGTCACCGACGGCGCCGGCAAGATCGCGGACCTGACCTCGAGCGATGTACGCAAGGCCCGGATCGCCGGTCGGGAGCCGATCCCGACCCTCGCCGAGCTGTTCGAGGAGCTTCCGGAGGCCCGGTTCAACGTCGACGTCAAGGAGAACTCCGCCGTCGATGCCGTGGTCAAGCTGATCGAGCGCACGAAGACGCAGGACCGGGTCTGCATCGCGGCCTTCTCCACCCGTCGGATCCGGCGACTCCGCCGGCTTCTCGGGCCGCGGGTCGCGACCTCGATGGGGACGACGGAGGTCGCCGCCCTGCGCTCTCCCCTGTCGGCCCTGCGCTGGCAGGCCGCCCACGGCGGAGCGGTCTGTGTCCAGATCCCGCAGCGGGCCGGGCTGGTCCATCTCACGACCCGCAAGTTCGTCTCCGAGGCGCATCGACACGGACTCCAGGTGCATGTCTGGACGGTCGACGAGGCCGACGAGATGGCAGCGCTGCTCGATATCGGCGTCGACGGAATCATGACCGATCGGATCGACACGCTGCGCGATCTGCTCGTCGCTCGGGGAGCCTGGAACGAGATGCCGGAATGACCGTGATGCGGCCCGGCCAGACGGCGGACCAGGAGCGGCATCGCGAGCAACGGGCCTGGTACTTCTACGACTGGGCCAACTCGGCGTACGTCACGACCGTCGCGACGGTGCTGTTCGCGCCGTACCTCACCGCGGTGGCCGAGCGCGCCGCTTGTGGCCCGGGGGTCAGCGACGACAACCCCTGCCATACCGACCTGCACGTGCTCGGTCTGAGCGTGTCCGCCGGATCGCTGGTCTTCTATGTCATCACGGGCGCCACGGTCCTGTCGGCCGTCCTGCTCCCGATCGTCGGTGCGATCGTGGACCGTTTTCGGTCGAAGCGGCGCTTGCTAGGCGGCTTCGCCTGGGCCGGCAGCCTGGCCGCCGCAGCGATGTTCTTCGTCACCGGCTCGAACTGGCAGCTCGGCGCCGTCCTGCTGCTGATCGCGAACATGTGCCTCGCCGCCAGCCTGGTCGTCTACGACGCGATCCTGTGCGAGATCGCCACGCCGGACGAGCGAGATGCGGTGTCGTCGCGCGGCTGGGCGCTCGGTTACCTCGGCGGGGCGCTGCTGCTGACCGCCAACCTGGTGGTCGTCACGCTGCACGACACCTTCGGGCTGTCCGAAGGCATGGCGGTGCGGCTGTCGCTGCTCGGTGCGGCCGTCTGGTGGGCCGGGTTCACCTGGATCCCGTATCGCGGCATCCGCGACCGCACACCGGTCGATCCGGTGCCCAAGGCCGGTGGCCTGGGCCGGCAGAGCTTCGGCCAGCTCCTGGACACCCTTCGGCATCTACGGGGCCATCCGATGACGTTGACGTTCCTGCTCGCGTACTTGTTCTACAACGACGGCATCCAGACGGTCATCGTCGCGGCGTCGACGTACGGCGACAAGGAACTCGGATTCAGCACCTCCGTCCTGATCGCGACCATCCTGCTCGTGCAGTTCGTCGCGTTCTTCGGCGCGCTGCTGTTCGGCCGGTTGGCCGCACGGTACGGGAGTCGCAGGTCGATCCTGGTCGGGCTCGCCATCTGGATGCTGGTCGTGACGATCGGCTTCTTCCTGCCTCGCAAGGAGATCGTGCCGTTCCTGGCGCTCGCCGTGCTGATCGGCATCGTGCTCGGCGGCACCCAGGCGCTGAGCCGGTCGTTGTACAGCCAGCTCATCCCGAAGGGCCGCGAGGCGGAATACTTCAGCCTCTACCAGGCTTGTGAACGTGGCACGAGCTGGTTCGGCACCTTGGTGTTCGGATTGGTCCACCAGTGGACCGACTCCTACCGGCCGGCGATCCTCGCGTTGATCGTGTTCTTCGCCATCGGGATGGTGTTGCTGTCCCGGGTCGACGCCCGTCGCGGCATCGCCGAGGCCGGCAACGTCGCCCCGGCGGTCGTTTGACGCGAATCGCCGAGAAGTTCGCTCTCAGGGGAATCTCATCTGGGTCCCGTACGTTGACCACTATGCGGGGTCGGTGGCGACCCTGGGTAAGGACACAGCGCACGCACGATTCTGGAGGGGCCATGGCCGAACGGGTACTACGCGGCGCGCGATTGGGAGCACAGAGCTTCGAGGACGAGCGTGGCGTTGAGATGGCTC